>LKHC01000104.1 GCA_001618605.1 Candidatus Fermentibacter danicus | reverse complement strand
GCCGGAGGCAGCCCTGCCAACTACATCGCCCGCTGGGACGGCGGTTCCTGGCATGCTCTAGGAAGCGGTGTCGGAGGAGTAACAACCCCTTACATCTATGCCGTCACCGTGAGCGGCTCGGATATATATGTGGGAGGTAACTTTACCCAGGCCGGAGGCAGCGCGGCCAACTACATCGCCAGGTGGGACGGCAGTTCCTGGCATGCTCTAGGAAGCGGTGTCGACGATTATGTCCGCGCAATCGCCGTCAGCGGCCCGGACGTGTACGTGGGAGGGGATTTTACCCAGGCCGGAGGCAGCGCGGCCAACTACATCGCAAGGTGGGACGGCAGTTCCTGGCATGCTCTGGGAACCGGTGTGAATGGAACAGTCCATGCCATCGCCGTCAGCGGCTCGGATGTGTACGTTGGGGGGGAGTTTACCCAGGCCGGAGGCAGCCCTGCCGGCAAGATCGCCCGCTGGGATGGCAATTCCTGGTGGTATCCACTGGCAGCCGGCGTGAACGGAACGGTCTATGACATCGTCGTCGGCGGCTCGAATTTGTATGTGGGGGGAGGATTTACCCAGGCCGGAGGTGGCCCAGGCGACCGCATCGCCAGGTGGGACGGCAGTTCCTGGCATGCTCTCGGAAGCTGGATGAGCCATGTAGTCTATGCTGTCGCCGTCAGTGGCTCGGATGTATACGCCGGGGGGTGGATTATCTATGTTGGAGAAAACCCGGCCAACAATATCGCACGTTGGCGGGATCCAGAAGTGGGGATCGATGCCACCCCGGAAGTCATAGCTGGCACCCTTCATGCCTCACCCAACCCCACGGCTTCGGGCGTCGAGCTTTCCTTCCGGAGCACCGGGTTCTCCCCGCTGACGCTCAAGATCTACGATGCCTCCGGACGGCTTGTGAGGTCGCAGGATCTTGGAACCCTTCCTGCAGGCTTGCAGGCCCACTACTGGAATGGCCTGGACGGGAACGGGCAGGCCCTGGCCCAGGGTGTGTACTTCGTGAGGATCTCCAGCGATGAACTCGAGGCTTCCACGCGGGTGGTGCTGCTGAGGTAGGCAGGCGGCAATAGACTGTGGCGGGCCGCTATTCTTCAGCGGCCCGCACTCATTGTACGATCTGCCAGGCGGGCTGTGCCGCCGACTGGACCGGCGGAAGTCGAATGTGGCGACCCCAACGGGACTCGAACCCGTGTCGCCGGCGTGAAAGGCCGGTGTCCTGACCGCTGGACGATGGGGTCGCCGAAGCTCGAAATTATCGTCTTACAGATGTGGAAAAGTCAAATCCCGGGTTCGCCGGGCTAATCGATCGACAGCCCTCCAGCTCGTCCGCAGAGGGTCGCTCCAGCCCTTTTGTGATCCCTTAACAACGCATTCTTAGACTCTGAATGGCAGGTCGCTGCCGGGCCGGCTCATCCCTGCGCATGCGGGAAAGAGCCGAGGAGCGGGAGGCTGGACGCCACCGCGCTCGGCTCATCCCCGCGCATGCGGGAAAGAGCCTGGTGGGCCGCAGGGGAATCGAACCCCCGACCACCGGATTAAAAGTCCGGTGCTCTGCCGACTGAGCTAGCGGCCCGCCGGGTCAGCAACATGCAGAAAGCGACCTACTTCCGCAATGGTAGAGGCTCCGGAGCCTATGTGACGGCATTGTACGGGTTGCACTGGAAAAGTTGAACCTATTATAAATCTGAACCAGTTCAAAAAGCGCGAGGTGTTGCTTGGGTCTCATGGAAGAAAACAAGAGCAGGCGCATGGCCAGGGTGATGTCCTCGATCCGGTCGTTCCTCGCCCGGAACCCCATAGAGGATCTGACGATGGACGGCATAGCGGCAGCTTCGAGGATAAGCGTGGGCACCCTTTACAACTATTACGGCAGCAAGGAAATGATGCTGGTGGCCTACTGCCGTGACCGGATGCAGGAATGCTTCGCCGCCGCCCGCCGGCTGGTCGAAAACCCGCCGGAGTCAGCGGAAGCGGCCTACTTCGAGCTTCTCTCGATCTATCTCAGGGGTTTCGGCGCTCTCGAACGTCCGCTCGTCGGCTCGATGATCAGGATTCTGATCGTAAACCAGGCCCGGGGCACAGGAGTCGCCGGATTCCAGCGCAACGCCTTCGACCAGCTCCGGGTTCTGACGCGGAAACTCAAGGACTCGGGCACGCTGCCGACTTCCGCCCGGGAGGACTCGATCGCCTTCGTACTGTTCGGTATCTGCTCCGATCTGCTGTTTCAGTTCTCGCTCTGCAACGAGGTCGACATCGAAACCCAGGTCTCGCGCCTCGGGCAGTGCATAAACCTCATCTATACGGGTCTTGCGGCCCGGGAGGACACTCCTCCCGGCCTCCGCGGAACGAACACTTAGCCGGATGGAAGCCCCCGGGAGGTCTCAGTCTTGAACATTTCCGAAATTTCGGTAAGAAAGAGGGTTACATTCCTGATGCTCTTCGCCTTCATGACGGGCGTCGGCATCTTTGGGCTCACCCAGCTCGGCATCGACCTGTATCCGAAGCTGGTCTTCCCCCAGATACTGATCTTCAGCCAGCTGACCGGAGCCGGTCCGGAGGAGATGGAGAACCTCGTCACCGAGCACCTCGAAAAAGCGGCGTCCTCGACCAAGAACGTCACCCGTGTGTCGTCGCGGTCGAGTCCGAGCGTCAGCATCGTGACTGCGGAGTTCTCCTGGGGAACGGACATGGATCAGGCCGAAACCGACCTGAGACGCTACATCGACATGTACAGGCCCTACCTGCCGAAGGACGCGACGGATCCGATGGTGTTCGTCATGGATGCCAGTCTGGCCCCGACGACCATGATCGCCTTCTCCAGTACCAATCTCGATGGATTCGAACTCCGCAGGCTGGTCGAGGACGAGATCGAACCCCTTCTCAGGAGGGTGGAGGGCGTTGGTTCAGTTTCTGTGTCCGGCGGACAGCAGAGGCGGATCAACGTGATCGTGAACCCTGTCGTGATGCAGCAGAACGGTTTGTCGATCAGACAGGTGGCGAGTTCGATCGCATCGGTCCGCGAGGACAGCCCGGCCGGCGAGATCAGCATCGGAGGGCTCAACTCCACCGTAAAGGTGGCCGGTTCCTTCGAATCGCTGGAGGATCTCGAGCAGCTCGTGATCGGCTACCGGTCCGACGGTTCGCCCATCCTGCTCGAGCAGATCGCGGAGGTCGAGGACGGGATAGTAGAACCTCTCGGCCATGTGAGCCTGAACGGCTCTGATGCCGTGATGGCGATGATCTTCAGGCGATCAGACGCCAATACCGTCAACGTGAGCAACAAGCTCGACCGGCAGCTCGCGGCGATCGAGGAGATGTTCGGCGACCGGATTAAGATCGACGTCCTCTACTCCCAGGCGGACTTCATCGAGGGATCGATCAGCAACCTCTGGACCTCCGCACTGCAGGCGCTCGTGCTGACCGTCGTCGTGCTGCTGGTCTTCCTCCGATCCTGGAAGAGCAGCTCGGCGGTCGCCATCTCCATCCCGATGTCGATGATAACGACCTTCGCCGTGATGTACTTCGCCGACGTGAACCTGAACATCATCTCCCTGGCCGGGCTGGCCCTCGCGGTCGGCATGCTGGTGGACAACTCGATCGTCGTGCTCGAGGTGATAGTTCGACGCAGGGAGAGCGGGGAGTCGGCGATACAGGCCTCGATCAACGGCGCCCGCGAGGTGGGCATGGCCATCACGGCGTCGACCCTGACAACCGTGGCTGTCTTCATCCCCGTGCTGTTCGTCCCCGGGCTGGCGGGACAGATCTTCCGCGACATGTCCCTTACGATCAGCTTCAGCCTGATCGTCTCGCTGTTCGTAGCCCTGACCTTCATCCCGATGTACACGTCACAAGTGAGGGGTCTCGCCGGCGACGGCAGCGAAAACAGGCTCCAGACGAGGCTTCGCGTGGCTGTCGAGAGGTTCGAGATCCTGTACAAGAAAGGCATCGAATGGTGCCTCCCCCGTCGAAAACTGGTCATCCTCGGGACACTGGGGATGTTCCTGGCGTCGCTGGGGCTGCTCTCAGCGGTGCCCGTCGAGTTCTTCCCGACCAACGACCGTGCGTTCATCTCGGCCGACACGTACAGGTCGCCTGGAACCGCCCTCGAGGCGACTGATTCGACCGCCAGGATGATCGAGCGCGGCATCTCCGCCATCGTCGACTCCGCGGACTGCGAGGCGTTCTACATCAAGGTGGGGCAGCTCGAGGGCTTCTCCGCGATCTTCGGCAACAGCAGCTCCAACAACCTCAACTTTTTCCTGGCGCTCGTCCCTAGAAGTGAGCGGTCGGTCAGCCAGGCGGCCTACGAGGACAGCATCAGGGCCCTGCTGGCCACGATGCCGGACCTGGAGTTCTCCATCCAGGAGGGCGGCGCGATATCCAGCACCGCTCCAATCGAGATCCGCTTCTACAGCGAGGATCTCGAGGAACTCCGGGCGGTCACCGACCGGTGCGCCGACGCCCTGAAACTCATCCCGGGCGTACGGGACGTCTCGACATCGATGGACATCCAGAGGGTCCAGCAGACCTTCGTTCCAAATGCCGCCGCGCTGGCGAGGTTCGGTGTGTCGAGGGCAGCCCTTGGGTCCGAGGTCTCCCTGGGGATAATGGGGGAGGCGGCCGGCTTCTTCCGGGATGAGGGGGCCGAGTACGACATCTTCGTGAGATATCCCGGGCAGTACCGCGACGACATCGATCAGATAATGGCTTCGCCGGTGGCCGGCCGGCCGCTGGCGGCCTATGGACGGATGGAGACCGGACTGGTTACCCAGACCATACAGCACATCGACCAGGCCCGCGTCGCAACGGTCTCCTGCTCCAACACCGGCAGGGCGCTCGGGAGCGTCGCGGCGGATGCCGACAGGATGCTGGACACCCTGGAGACCGACGGGCTCAGATGGGAGATAGCGGGCCAGGTGGAGGACCAGCGCGAGACCTTCCTGTACCTCACGATCGCCATCTTCGCTGCGGTCGCCCTCGTCTACATGGTGATGGCCGGGCAGTTCGAGTCCTTCCTCGAGCCGTTCATCATCATCTTCACGGTTCCGATGGCCTTCATAGGCGTGATAATCACGCTCCTGATAACCGGAACCTCGCTTTCCGTGACGGCGATGATCGGCATACTGATGCTGGCCGGGATCGTCGTGAACAACGGCATCGTTCTCGTTGACTACGCCAACCAGCTACGCGGCGCGGGGCTGGGCCTCTTCGAAGCCGTTGCGGAGGCGGGCAGGGTCCGCCTTCGGCCGATCCTCATGACCACCCTGACGACCATCATCGGAATGATCCCGCTCGCGCTGGGCATGGGCGACAGCGGCGAGACCTGGGCTCCGATGGCCAGGTCGGTGATGGGCGGCCTGACCGTGGCCACTTTCCTCACGCTCTTCGTTCTCCCGTGCCTCTACATCGTCCTTGGGAACAGGAGGAAGGCCTGGCATAAGAGCGATGAATGACGCCTGCGGCTGGGTAGTCATCGAACTGGAGAGTGTAGGTTCTACTAACGACTACCTGAAGGAAAGGCTTCACGGCCTCCATGACAGGACGGTCGTCACGGCACGCAGGCAGACGGCCGGGAGAGGGCGCCTCGGCAGAACCTGGGCCTCCCCCCCAGGCGGCCTCTATGCGAGCCTCCTCCTGAAGCCTCCCCCCGTCCCGGAACTCGCGCAACGGGTGTCGCTCCTCGCAGCCGGGATACTCTGCGGGATAATGGGCGAGGCGGGCATGGATGCCTGCATCAAGTGGCCCAACGACGTTCTGGTGGATGACCGCAAGATCGCCGGAATCCTGCCCGAATTCGGTACGAAACCCGAGCCCTGGTTCATCCTCGGGGCGGGGGTCAATCTGGTTTCCGCCCCGCCGGTCCCCGACGGCAGAGGGCTTCCTTCGACGGCCTGGTCGGAGTACGCCCGGCCTCCCGCCCCCGGAGAGCTTCTCGCGAGCTTTCTCTCATGTCTCGATGCAGCCTGGCCGGATCGTTCCGTCGATCCTCTCGCGGGCGGAACGGAGTCCATATCACGCAGGCTTTGGAGGTTCGGCCGCACTGTCCATATATCCAGAGGCAGTGACGCCGTGACGGGAGTGGTGACCGGGATCGATGCCGCGGGCAGGCTCGTCCTGCGGTCCGACTCCGGAACGACAGTGCTGGACAGCGGTGAGATCGGGATGATCTGAAAACCGCGCGGAGGCGCCCCGGCCTCCGCGGCGATCCGGATGGAGGCGCTCATGGCCGTCGCCAGATCCAGGACCGAGCCAGGGAAGAAATCCAGGAAGGGCAAGGTTTTCGTCCTCGACACGAACGTCCTCCTCTACGACTTCAACTGTATCGACAACTTCGAGGAGAACGACGTGGTCATCCCGATCACGGTTCTCGAGGAACTCGACGAATTCAAGAAGGGCAGCGACACGATAAACTTCAATGCGAGGGAGTTCATCAGGAAGCTCGACAGGCTGTCCGGCGACGGCCTCTTCACCGACGGGCTGCCCCTGGGGAAGGGGCGCGGCAAGCTCTTCGTGATGACGGCCGAGCCGAAGTCGTCCGTCGTGGAGCAGGCCTTCATCAACGACAAGGCCGACCACAGGATACTCGCCCTGACCGAGCAGCTCAGGCGCACCACGCCCGGCCGCCCGGTGGTCCTCATAAGCAAGGACATCAACCTCAGGATGAAGGCCAAGTCCCTGGGCCTGTACGCCGAGGACTACGAGACCGGGAAGATCGAGAACATCGACGAACTCTACACCGGAAGCGGCGTGGCGGAGGGTGTCGATACGACGGTGATCGCCAGGTTCTATTCCGAACCGTACAGCGTTCCCGTGGCTGAAGCCGGGCTCACCGGCACTCCCGTGCCGAACCAGTACTTCATACTCCGCAACGGCAGCAGCAGCGCCCTGGCCAGGTTCAATCCGCAGGAGGCCACGCTCGAAAGGGTATCCAAGCAGAGGGTGTTCGGCATCGACCCCAGGAACGCCGAACAGGCTTTCGCGATCGACGCGCTGATGCGGCCGGACCTGCAGCTCGTGACTCTAACCGGGAAGGCCGGGACGGGGAAGACCCTGCTCGCGCTGGCCGCTGCTCTCGAACAACGGCGCAACTTCAGGCAGATCTATCTGGCCAGGCCGGTCGTACCTCTGGGCAACAGGGATCTCGGCTACCTTCCGGGCGACGTGAAGAGCAAGCTCGATCCGTACATGCAGCCTCTCTGGGACAACCTGGCGGTCATCAGGAGCAGATTCCCGCCCGACGGGCACGAGCAGAAGCAGATCACCGACATGCTGGAGAACGAGAAGCTGTACATCGCGCCGCTCGCGTACATCAGAGGGCGCAGCCTGGACAGGGTGTTCTTCATCGTCGACGAGGCGCAGAACCTGACTCCGCACGAGGTGAAGACGATCATCACAAGGGCGGGGGAGGGCTCCAGGATGGTCTTCACCGGAGACATATACCAGATCGACACGCCGTATCTCGACAGCCAGTCCAACGGGCTCACCTACCTGGTGGACAGGATGAGGGGACAGAACCTCTACGGTCAGGTGAACCTGCTGAAGGGCGAGAGGAGCGTTCTGGCCGAGCTGGCGAGCAACATCCTCTGACCGGCCCGCTCGCTGGCCCGGATGCGATGGCCTATAATCCGCAGGGCGGACCCGGATGATCGCTTGATCGGATGTGTCCGCCGGCCGGCTCTTCTCGGATGACGCCGGTCGTTCCGAGCCAACCTATGAATGGAGACCCGGATGTGCGGAATCGCCGGAGTCGTCAGTCTCGGCGGCCCCCTCTCAGAATCCGATCTCGGCGCCGGCCGGGAGATGACCCGTCTGCTCCGGCACAGGGGGCCAGACAGCACGGGTGAACTCCACGACGCCTGGTGCTACCTCGGCAATTCGCGTCTCAGCATCATCGATCTCTCGGAGAACGCCTCACTGCCCATGTCGAACGAGGACGGATCGGTGTGGCTCTGCTGCAACGGGGAGATCACCAACTTCAGGGAACTGGAGAGAAAATTCTCCCTCCGGGAGAAGTACGCCTTCCGATCCAGCTCCGACATGGAGACGGTGCTCCGTCTGTATGAGCACATGGGTATCGCGATGCTCGGCGAGCTTTCCGGGATGTTCGCACTGTGCATCTACGACCGCAGGATCGGAAGGGTCTGGATCGTACGGGACTTCTTCGGCACGAGGCCCCTGTTCCACACTACGATCGGCGACAGGCTCTATTTCGCATCCGAGATAAAGGCATTCTACGGCATACCGGGCTTCCGGCCGGCCCCGTGCCTCGAGGCCATGCACCATTACTTCTCCCTGGCCTACGTCCCCGGGACGCTGACCGCCTTCGAGGGCGTCTCGGAGCTGGACGGAGCGCACCTCGTCGAGGCCGTCCCCGGCGTTCAGGGATCGGCCTCCATCAGGCCGTACTACGAGATCAGGTTCGATCCGAGGGACGACATGACCGAGGACGAGGCCGTGGAAGGGTTTTTCGAGGCTCTTCGGGACTCCGTCCGGAGGAATCTGATCGCGGACGTTCCGATGGGGATCACCCTCAGCGGAGGCCTGGACAGCAGCTCGGTGCTCGGGCTTGCGAGGCATCTGGGCTCTTCCTCCAAACTCCACAGCTTCTCCCTCAGGATAAACGAGAAGAGTTTCGACGAGTCCGTCTACCAGAGGGCGATGGCGAGCTACGCCGGCTCGACCCACCACGAGATAACAGTCGACCCCGGAGACGTCCTGAGGGTCATCGAGCGCCATATGGCCTACATGGACGAGCCTATCGGGGACGGCTCCGCAATCCCCTTCTTCCTCCTGGCGGAGAAGGCCCGGGACCATGTGAAGGTTCTCCTGTCCGGAGAGGGCGGGGACGAGATCTCCAACGCCTATGAAACCCACATGGCCTGCAGGATGGCATCGCTCTACCGCCGGTGCGTCCCCCGGCCCCTCCGGAAGGTCAACCTGTACCTGGCCGGCATGCTCCCTGTCTCGTACAGGAAGCTGAGCTTCGACTTCCTGGCCAAGAGGTTCACGAAGGGGGCGGAACTGCCGGTGCCGGAGGCCCATCTCCACTGGCGGCACGTCTTGGAGGAGGACGAGAAGGCGCTTCTGATGCCGGGGCTGAGAGGCTTCGTTCCTACCAGCGAGATCTTCAGACAGGCGTTCAATAGTGTGGATTTCGAGGACGATCTCGACAGGATCGCCTACATCGACCTGAAGAATTTCTTCATCGGCGACCTCATGCAGAAGAACGACCGGATGGTCATGGCCCACTCGATCGAGGCGCGCTTCCCGTTCGTGGACAGGCAGGCCTTCGAGTTCTTCTCGACGATTCCGAACCGGTACAAGATAAAGGGCCTCCATCGCCGCTGGGTCGAGAAGAAGGCCATGGCGAGAGTGCTTCCGCCGATCATCAGGAAGCGGCAGAACTTCGGGATCGAGCTGCCCTACTCCCTCTGGCTGGAGGGGGAGCTGCGCGAAACGGCGGAGTCATATTTCTCGAAGCAACGGGTGGAGGCGACCGGATTCCTCTCCTATCCGGCGGTCAGGAACCTCTTCGATCAGCATCTGTCGCGGAGGAGGGACAACGGGAGGGTGCTCTGGTGCATCCTCAACGTCCTGCTATGGCACGACCTCTTCATCGCCGGCCAGGGGTTCAGGCGTCATCTGGCCTGATCCGGCCGTGTCCCTCAACGAAGCCGCCGTCCTCGACATCTCTCCCAGCGCTCCCGCCGAGAGTCCCAGTCTGGCCAGCGCGCCCAGACTGAGAAGGGCCGAGAACAGGTTCATGAAGGCGTGGTCGAGCACCCCGGCGGCGAAAGCCCTTGCCTGATCGACTCCGAATCCGGTAAGGAGGGCGACCGTGGCCCCTTCGTAGACTCCGAGTCCGTTGGGGGAGAATGGAACGGCCTTCGCCAGGTTCGAAAGGAACAGGACGAAACCCGTCTCCACGGGACCAAGATTGATGTCGAGAGCGGCGAGGAAGATGTAGAGGGTCATCACGTCGAAGATCCATATCGCGCACGAGATCAGGAACAGCCCGGGGACGCGCCGGCCTGCGCCGCTGATGCCGTCCCTGACTCTCAGGATCGGTTCCCTGAAGCGGTGGAGCGGCCCCGCGAGGAGACGGGCGAACCCGTCGGGGCGGAACCAGAAGAGCGATCCGGCCAGGATGATGATCGAAAGCACCGCGAATCCGGCGGCCATGCTTGCCGCTCCGGCGCCCCCCGAACCCGCGGGGAGCATGACGAGGCACAGCCCGGCGAGAACGAGGAGGGCTGCAAGGTCGAGTATCCTCACCAGAACCGCGGAGAAGATTCCCTCGGCATAGCCAAGACCGTCGCGGCGCTTCAGGTAGACGACCTTCACCGCGTCTCCCAGTCTCGCGGGAACGAACTGGTTGACAAGATCGGCGGCAAGCTCGAGGCTGAGGGAATCGAGGAACCCCTTCGAAACCCCCTGCATCGAGAGAGCCATCCTGAGACGGGCTCCCCTCAGGAGCCAGGAGATCGAATAGACGGCCGAGAGTGGAAGGAGCCAGGCGGGGGAGATGCTCTTCGCGGCGGAAACGGCCTCCGGAAGCCCGCAGATCACGCCGACCGCCGCCAGCAGCAGAAGCCCGGCGGTGAGCGACAGGACGAACCTCACGGCCCTCTTCAATTCGGCTCCATGCCCGATACTAACCACATTCCCGGCGTCCGGGGAGGAAGAGGAGAACGGATCCGGAATCGACGGATGACGGACAGATCGCCTCCGTGCAATGTTCGGGGCTGTCGGGAGGTTTGGAGATGCATGGAGTCAGCGTGATAATCCCCGCCTGCGACGAGGAGGAGTCCATCGCCGGGGTGCTCGCCGAACTGCGTGGCGTGCTTGAAGACTGCGGCGAATACGAACTGGTGGTCGTCGATGACGGATCGACCGACATGACCGCCCGGGCCGCCTCCGAGGCCGGCGCCAGAGTCATGGCGCACGCATCCAACCGCGGATACGGTGCCGCCCTCAAGACGGGCATCCGTGCCGCACGGTACGATCGGATAGTGATCACGGACGCCGACGGCACCTACCCGGCGTCCTTCATCCCCGGCCTCCTCGCATCCCTGGAGGAATGCGACATGGTCGTCGGCGCCCGCACGGGCGGGCAGGTCCACATCCCCCTCGTCCGCAGGCCGGGGAAGTGGATACTCAGAACCCTCACCCAGTACGTGACGGGGAGCTCCGTGCCGGATTTCAACTCCGGGCTCAGAGCCTTCCGGCGCAGCCTCTTCCTCCAGTACCGCCACCTCCTCCCGGACAAGTTCTCGTTCACGACGACGATAACCGTAGCCTGCCTCTGCGACGGTCTGCGGGTGAAATTCCTGCCAATCGACTACCGCCCCAGGGTGGGGAGGTCCAAGATGCGGGCGGTGAACTTCTTCATATTCATCGGGCTCGTCCTTCGCCTCTCCACACTCTTCCGGCCGCTCCGGATCTTCATGCCCGCCTCCCTGGTCTGCTCCGCCGCCGGCTTCGTCAAGATGGGTCTCGACATAGTCGTGGCCATGAAGAACTCGGGAGGAATGTCGTTTTGGCAGGTACTCCTGTCAGGCAGGGAGATAGTCTCCACCACCTCGATCGTCCTGATCATGGCGGGACTGCAGATCGCGCTGGTCGGCCTGCTCGCGGAAGCCATAGCGAACAGGTCCGCAGCACACCCGACGGACGGAAGGGAATGACTTACACACCGCTACCCGCTCCAACGGCAACCCGGATGGTCTGAAATGTGCGGATTCGCAGGCATCCTGACTCCCGCCGGGGAATCGCCCGATCCCGGAACCCTTCAGCGGATGGGCTCCGTTCTCCTCCACAGGGGGCCGGACGACGGCGGATTCGCCGTCCTCGGGCCGTGCGGCCTGGTTCACAGGAGACTTTCGGTCATCGATCTGTCCACCCAGGGCAGGCAGCCGATGTCCAACGAGGACGGAACCGTCTGGATGGCCTACAACGGGCAGGTCTACAACCACCTCGAGCTTAGGAGGTCCTTCGACCTCGACGGCAGGGGCCATTCCTTCAGGTCGAAAACGGATACCGAGGTACTCGTCCATCTGTACGAGGAACTGGGCGAGGGAATGCTGCCGCTGCTCGACGGGATGTTCGCCCTGGCGATCTGGGACGCCCGCGAAAGCCGTCTGCTCCTCGCCCGCGACAGGTTCGGCATAAAGCCTCTGTTCTACTGCCGGAAGGGGGGCCAGCTGGCCTTCGCCTCCGAGATAAAATCCCTCCTCGAGCTGGACGGCATGGAACGCGAGCCGGAGCCGGAAGCCCTCTTCCACTACCTTTCCATGGACTACATCCCCGGGGGGCTGACGGCCTTCCGGGGAATCTCGGAACTCAGGCCGGGGCATGTCGTCTCGACCCGCGACCCGTCCAGCGTGAATCCCACTCCGTTCACGGGCCCCGAACCGGCGATCGACCCGACCATCACCGCCGGCGAGGCGGTGGAACGGGCCGGGAGCCTGCTGGCGGCCGCGGTAAAAAGGCAGCTCGTCTCGGATGTGCCGGTGGGAGTGATGCTCTCCGGCGGGATGGACTCGAGCGCGCTGGCCGCTCTTATGAGCGACTCGGGCGCAGGGGCCGGCTTCCATTCATTCTCGCTCCGCTTCAGCGATCCGAGCTTCGACGAGTCCCGCTACGCGGAGATGGTTGCCTTCCGGCTCGGCACATCCCATCACGTGATCGACGTAGAGCCCGGTGTCGTGGCGGATCTTCTCCCGGTGCACATGTCCTTCATCGACGAGCCCTATGCGGACGGCTCGGCCATCCCTACGTTCCTGCTCGCGAGGGAGGCGAAGAATCATGTGGCCGTTCTCCTGTCCGGGGAGGGCGGCGACGAGTTCTTCGGCGGATACGACACGCATGCCGCGATGAAGATCAGGAAGGCGTACAGGCGCGTGCCGGCGTTCATCAGGAAGGGCCTGATCCGGCCGCTGGCCCACTCTCTGCCCGTGTCGCACAGGAAGCTCAGCTTCGACTTCAAGGTCAGGAGATTCACCGAGGGGGCCGAACTGGACGTCCCCGGGTCGCACTTCCACTGGAGGGTTGTGCTGACGGAGGACGCCAAGAGATCCGTGTTCGCGGGAGGAGAGGGCTACCCCCCCACGGATTCGTTCTTCAGACAGGTGTACGACGGCGCCTCCGGCGACGACCTGGCGAGGATACTGAAGATCGACTCGTCCTTTCACCTGCCGGACGACCTGATGATAAAGAACGACAGGATGACGATGGCCCACTCGATCGAGGCCAGGGTGCCGTTCACCGATCTGGAGCTGGTCGCCTTCCTCGCGAGTGTGCCGTCTGCGGTGAAGCTGCCCGGCCTCAGGAAGAAGCACCTGCTCCGCGAGGCCATGAGGGGCCGTCTGCCGGAAGCCGTGCTGAGGAAGAAGAAGGTCGGGCTCGAGATGCCCTATTCCTCCTGGATGAGGAGGGAGCTGAGATCGGTAGTCGAGGAGGAGCTGGGAGGGCCGGCCCTCGGGGGCTGCCCGCTCCTCGAGCCCTCCGGTGTCAGATCGCTCTGGGAGGACCACCTCGCCATGCGGGCGGACAACGGCAGGGCACTCTGGGGGCTTCTGAACTACATGATCTGGCACCGCCTCTACATCTCCTCCAGCGGATACCGGGCGAATCTCAGGATCGGAGATCCGGTGGCCGATGTCCGGATCTGATTCGGTCGTGATAGTCGGGGGCGGCCCTGCGGGGCTGGCCTGCGGGATCGAGCTGCTCAGATCGGACGCTGACCGGGAAGTAACGGTACTGGAGAGGGAGCCCTCTCCCGGCGGAATCGCGGGCGGGTTCTCCCGGGGCGGACTCGACTACGACTATGGGAGCCACCGGATACACCCCTCCGTCGAGGGCCGGGTGCTTGCTTTCCTTACGGGTCTGCCGGGGCTGGAGCTGCGGAGGAAGCGCCGGAACGGGCGGATCCTCCTCGGAGGTCGGCTGGTCAGGTTTCCCCCCTCGCCCGTCGATGCCCTAGTGAAACTGCCTCCCGGCCTTTCCATGCGCATACTGGGAGATCAGATCGGAGGGCTCTTCAGATCCGGAAGTACCTCCGTCGCCCCCGGCTCCTTCTCGGAAGCCGTGGAGTCGGGAACCGGACGGACCATGGCCCACGCGTTCTACATTCCCTATACGAAAAAGCTCTGGGGGCTTCCGGCGGACGAGATCTCGAGCTTCCAGGCCGCCAGGAGGGTGTCCTCCGCCCGCCCGGGCGGCCTGCTGACCAAGGTTCTCGGCGGCCTGCCGCTGGTCTCCAGGTTCGATCCCTCGAGGTTCTTCAGCTATCCGGCGGGAGGGTTCGGCGCTCTCGCGGAGGCGCTTGCGAGGGAGTTCAGGAGGCTCGGCGGAACCCTCCGCACGGATTCGGAGGTGGTCTCCGTCTCCTACGAGGGCGCATCCATGAAGGCAACCACCTCCGACGGCTTCAGCAGGACGGCCGGGCGCCTCGTCTGGTCCGCCCCGCTGGACGCGCTGGCCTCGTCCTTCACGGCAGCGGCGCCTGCGGAAGTGCTCGCAGCCGCCGGGAGGCTCTCGTACAGGTCGATGGTCCTCCTGTACGTCCAGATCGAGAGCGGGCCCTACACCCGGTTCGACGCCCACTACTTCCCGGATGGTTCGATCAGGTTCTCGCGGATGTCGGAGCCGCGGAACTATCTGTGCGGTCCTGCAACAGACGCCGGCCGCGGCAGGACGGGGCTCTGCCTCGAACTGCCGTGCGACATGGGCGGGGACGACTGGAAAGCGGGACCGGAGGTTCTGTACGAGAGGCTTCTGGAGGATCTGCGGGGATCGCCCCTGCCTCCTCCGGAAGCGGTAGGCGACATCTGGGTGAGGAGGCTCACCCACGCATATCCCGTCTACAGAATGGGTTTCGAGCAGGATCTACGGACGGTCTCGGAATGGTCCCTGTCCGATCCGCGCCTTGTCCTGACGGGCCGCCAGGGCCTCTTCGCCCACGACAACCTGCATCATGCCATCGAGACCGGTCTCGCGGCCGCAGACTGCCTGGCGGGCCCCGGCTTCGACACGGATTCCTGGCGAAAGCGTCTGGAGGGCTTCCGGCTGCACCGCGTCAGCGACTGAGCCGCGCCCGGCTCCCCTATGCGCTCAACGGAACGAGGGCGCAGGCCACACTATCGTCGCAGAAGAATCCTCTAAGCTCACCTGGACCAGGTTCTCTATGTAGACGCGGGTCTTCCCGGCCACCCTCGGATCATCTGTTTCGGATGCATACCCGAGAAGCTCCGCGAGATCGGGGCAGTCGCTCACGATGCGCGCGCCGTCGATCACCCGGTCCCCCCTGGCCACAACCAGGTCGACCGCCTGCCTGTATGTCATCATCCTGCCGCATATCCGGGAGGTTTCCACCGATCCCCAGACCGCGAAAAATGCGACGAGCGCAATTGCGAGCGCAGTGCGAAGCCCGGCGGGGATGCGGCCTCTCCAGGACAGCAGGCCGGCCAGGATCATCGAGTAGCCGAGGGAGGGCAGCCAGTGGAAGCTGTGCTGTATCCAGACGAAGGCGAACGGTGCGATGGTGCACAGGCAGAGGAAGGCGCCGAATCTCACCTCGCGCGGCAGCCTGCGGACCAGCGTCGCCGCGGCGAGAGCGGCGATGGCGACGGCTCCGGCCGGAACCGTGTCGATGAAGAAGGAGAGCCCGGTCCCCTCCAGCACGAAGCGCCCGAACTGCGCGAGGTAGGCCGTCCCCGTGTTGAGTGGGCCCACGTCGCCGAGCGGCAGGGACATCATGCTGCGGATTCCGAACCCGATCGTCGGTATGGCGATTGCGGAGATCCAGGCCGTCTTCGTCCGCCCGAGCACCTCCCTGATGCTCCAGCCGCCCCATATGACGAGCCATGCGAAGGGAAGTGCGAACCCGGTGATCGCGCTCTCCTTGGAGAGGAATCCGGCCAGGAAATAAAGGGCCATGCGTATCTGCCCGGCCTGTCCCGCCCCGCGGACCAGCCATCTGTCGGCCTCGCGGACGGCCAGCAACAGGAACAGGGCGGCCAGCCTGTCGTTCCGGCCGGTTAAGGTGAACATGGACCAGCCCTGGGCCGGGAGAAGCATCCAGAAGATCAGAGTCAGCCATGCCGCAGTCCTGCTCCAGGACCTTAGAAGGAGCGATGCGATCACGGCGAGAGTGGCCCATGAGAGCAGGAAATCAGTCAGGTGATAGAACCTGTAGTCGGTTCCGTACATCAGGAAGTCCAACAGGAACGTGAGGCTGTAGAGGGGTCTCACCAGTCCCCATCTGAGCGACTCTCCCAGCGTCCAGGCGAATGTTGCGTTACCTTTGAAAAGGAACTCCTGGATGAACCTCGTCACCGTTTCCGAGTCGAAGGGGACGAAGAAGACAACCGACCGCGCGAGCAGGGTCACGACGGGATAGAGGATCAGCGCCACGGACATGCCGCGCCGTCCCGAGAACCATTGTGCAATCGCGCCTTCAGTCTTCGAATCGCGGATCAAGGACGCTCCTCCTTCCATCGATCTCGAGCATGGCGAGATGGGCGGCCCGGAACCATCTCGGCGTCCTCGTAAGGACGGACCGCAGGCCGGGTCGCGACGCCTTCGCCCCGGCCAGGAATCTCCTCACTTCATGTCTTGGAGATTCGCCGGAGGTCGTGAACGGGAGATATAACCTGATCCTGTCGTCTCCCTGCAGCCTGCGGACCGGGCGGATGCCGAACTCGCCGGCTCTCTCCGTGAGTTCGCAGTTCACCGGGAGGTTGAAGATCGAGATGTTGGCATAGTCGATATCCGCCGCGTTCCTCTCGATGAAGTCCATGGTCCCGACCCTGGAGGCCGGCCCCTCCCCGGGCAGGCCGAAGAGGAAGTAGCAGTAGGTTCTGATGCCGAGCCCCGCCGTCCTCCTGACAACCTCCGACGCCGTATCGGGATCGATCCCCTTGTCGAAGGTTTCGAGCAGCTTCCGGTCGGCCGATTCCACGCCGTACTGGAGCATCGCGCATCCCGATTCGGCCGCCCTTTCCAGGAGATCGCCCGAAAGGATGTCGCGCGAAGGGCGGGCGAAGCCGTAGAAGGCTGCTCCGGACCGCCGCAGGGAAGGAAGCGCCTCGTCGAGGTATCCCGGGGCCAGGGCGGAGTCCAGCAGATGGATCACCGGACCTGCGGATACGATCTCCCCGGGAGCGTCCTCCATGAGCGAGACCAGGGCGTCCGGTCCGATCTTCCGGAAGGGTTGCGTCCTGTCCGGGCAGAAGAGGCACCTGTTCCAGAAGCATCCCGTGCTGATGGCGAAGGGCACTACGGGCCGGGGCGAGATGTAGTCCGTCCTGCCGGCCGTGAGCGGCCATCTCAGCCTGTTCAGCATCGCCTCGCCGGGGGCCGTGCCCGCGAGTGAGCCACCGTCCCCGTATTCCAGCCGGCCGAGAACCCTGCCCAGTTCTCCGGCTCCCTCTCCCGTCTCCCTGAGGCTGTTGAGCAGAGATCCCCCGGCTCTTGTCGCAATGCCTCTGCGCGCGATGTGACGGATCGCGTCGATCGCCCCGGCGAGCTGGGAGAGGTAGGAGACTGAAACAAGGATCTCCCGGGGCTTCAGTTCGTCCAGCACCGGGTCCAGCGCTCTCTCGTACAGGTCCTGGAACGGAGCGGAGCCTTCCTCGCAGATCTGGAGTATCCGGGAGGGGGAGTGGCTGCCGGTGGGAGGCTCGAGGTCCATCAGCGTGGTCCTCCAGCCGGTCCTGCGCGATTCTTCGACAAGCGAACCGTGCAGGAATCCGCAGGCGGTCCTGTGCGTCTGCGGAGTGAATCCGCCTCTCCGCCCGCGGAGCAGTTCCAGCGCCTTCGAAACCTGGCCGGCGCCTTCGCGCTCGAATATCCCCATGTAGAACTCGAGGGAAAGGTCGAGCAGCACCGCGTCGAAGCCCCTGGCCCTCAGGGCGGCCGAGAGCAGGAAGGCGCCAGAGGGCGGTTCCGCCGGGGTGCAAACCGGCGGAGAAACCACGAGGAAATCCACGCTGCTCGACCCGTGGGCTATGTTCCGCCCCCAGCCTGTTCCCCGGGAGCCGGGGCTACCAGCACGACCTCCGATGCAGGGCTCACCCAGCGGTGCATCAGGATCGTCCGTCCGCCGGCGATTTCGAGCGCGGTTCTGCCTCCCCAGAAGTCGCTGATGATCCATACCCGCGGATACAGTACAAGGAGGCTGTCGAGCATCCCCTCGACATCTATCGAGGGACGCACCGGCTGCACGGCGTAAGGATCGGCCGCACAGGCGGAGGCGTATGGCGCGTCGTTATTCCTGTAGTACTCGTATGCAAGGCCGCCTGACTGGCCGCCCGCGACGAGGACGGCGTCGCCGTGCCCAAGGCCTTCCTCGACGAATCTCACGGCCGCCCTCCAGTCGCTCCGGTGGTAGGGGTAGGTATCCGTCTTCATGTACGAAACCAGCGGAACCGCCGATGCCAGGGCGATCAGGGGGCCGGCCGGACTCCAGCGGGAGGCCAGGGCTCCCAGCGACAGGGCCAGTGGAACCCAGAGGACCGCGAGATGCCGCACCGTGGGCCAGTCGAAGAGGAAGGACCCGAGCGGAAGGACCACGGCGGCGACCGCCCATGCCCTGTATCTCGGGGCGATCCTCCTGTCGGCGAGGAGAGCGGCCACGCCCGCCAGTTGGAGGAGCAGGAAACCCGCCACGAAGGCGGCATTGCGGGGCCTGACCAGGGAGGCTCTGGAGACAGGCGGCGAGAGCCCGTCGGGGATGAGGGATGAGAAGACCTCCAGGCTGCCGACGACAATCCTGCTCGGGGTTTCCTGGAAAAAGCCGGCGGCTTCCAGCCTCTGCCGCCTCAGAGAGGCCTGTTCCGCCGTCCTGAGAGTCACGGGAAGAGTCAGCAGCACGACCGCGAACAGTGCGAGGAGAGGCGCCGCAGGCCTCCTGAAGCCCGCTGCTGGCAGCCTGAGAAGCCAGGCAAGGATGACCGATACGGCGAAGAGCGCGTTCGTGGCCATGCCGGCAGCGGCCGTCAGGACGGCGAACACTAGCGCTCTCCGGTTTCCCCTCCATGCCCTGTCGCAGAGGTCCATGAGCAGGAAGGTCAGGAAGGCCATCTGGGAGTAGAGCCAGGCCTCCTGCCCCAGCGATACGGCGAACGGGGCCAGCGCCCAGGCCGTGGCGGCCCAGAAGGCTCCCCTGCGTCCCACCCATCTGGAGACCAGCGAGAACAACGGCAGTATCGTGAGAACCGAGAAGGCGAGGGGCAGAGCCCGCAGGCCCGCCTCCGTGCCGCCGAACAGCACCGAGGAGAGCTTGATGAAGAAGAAGGCGAGGGGAGGGTGCGGCGAGCCCGCCAGGGACATCGACACGATTTCACCGAAGGATCTGTCGACGAGCCCCGCCGCGAAGGCCTCGTCGACCCAGAGGCTCCTCGAGCCGAGGCCCCAAAGCCTGACGGCCGCCGCCGCGACCAGGGGCCCCAGCCATAGAGGCAGACTCCGGAGGAACGAAAGGAGGCTCCTCGAACGAAGTTCTTCAGGCATCAGCGAAGGAGCGAATGCAGGCAGGTCCGCACATAGGACTTGAGGCTGTCCCTCCAGAGCGGCATTCCGAGATCGACGTCGAGCAGCCTGAGCGCCAGCGACTCGGCCGCCTCCATCCGGGGCCGGGGCGCCGGAAGGGGGTACTCGGACGACTGACAGGGAACGGCATCCTCCGGATCGTAGCCCGCGGCTTCGAGAACCTCCCTCGCCAGCTCGAACCTGCTGGCGGCGGGGCCTCCTCCGACGACGTGGTACAGACCGAAAGGGCTGGTGTCGACGAGCTTCAGGACCGCTGCGGCCAGATCCCGGGTGTAGGTCGGGGATCCCACGCAGTCCCTCACCACGCGGATCACGCCTCCCTCACGGGCCTTCCGCAGGAGGCTCGGAACGAACTTGCTGTCCTTCTCGCCGCCGCCGAAGAGCCAGCCGGTCCTCACGATCCAGTGGTCGGGCGAGAACGACCTGACGGCGTTTTCCCCCTGAAGTTTCGACCTCCCGTAGACGCTGCGCGGGGAAGGGTCGTCGAACTCGGTGTACGGTGAGGTCTTGTCCCCGTCGAACACCGCTATCGTCGAGACGAAGAGGACCGGGACACCCAGCGAACGGCTGACCTGGGAGACCACGCTGGGGCCAAGCGAGTTGGCCCTGAATGCGTAGAGGGGGTCGGTCTCGCACCTGTCGACGTTGGTAGCTCCTGCGAGCAGCACTGCGATGTCGGGCTTCTCCGAGCCAAGAACCTCTCTGACCCTTGTTCTATCGCACACGTCGCACTGCCCGTGGTCGAGGGGGATCAGGCCGACCCTGCCCTCCCACTCGTCGCACAGGCCCGCACCCAGCATTCCGCCGGCGCCGAAGACAACGGCCTTCACCGCCGGCTCTCCGATCGCAGAGTCCTCTTCATCCTCATCATGTCTGAGATCGTCGCTCTCACAACCTGCCAGCGGGCGCCTGACGCCTTGCCGGTGAGCCTCGGGTAGTGATGGACGCCGACCTGGTCGATCCTCACCCCGAGTCTGGAGAGCTTGATGAGGATCTCCGCATCGATGAAAGCACTGTCCGACTCGATGGATATCCTGTCCAGCGCTGCACGGGGATAGAGCTTCATGCTGCAGTTGACGTCCCTCACCGACAAACCGAACAGCATCTTCAGGATGGTTCCGTAGACCATCGTCTGAATCCTGCGGGTGACGCTGTCGGCCCTGTTCAGCCTGTACCCCGCGACCACGTTGGTTCCGTCCGCCGCCTTCAGAAGTTCCTCGAGCTCCCCGAAATCGTACTGGCCGTCGCCGTCGGTATAGGCCACCAGGTCGAAGGCGCGCGCCTCCCCGAACCCGGTTCTGAGTGCACCGCCGTATCCGCGGTTCCTCTCGTGGTGTATGACTTTTATCCTCGGATCTCCGGCGGCCAGCTCGTCGGCCACCTCCGCGGTCCGGTCGGGCGATCCGTCCTCCACGATCGTTACGTCGAAGCCCGAGGTCAGCCTCTCCAGGGCTGCGACAGCGTTGGAGACGGTTTTGGCGATGTTGCCCTCGTCGTTGTACGCCGGGCAGAAGAAGGAGATGCGGGGTTTCTCGAGCATGAGGTCGGATCCTAACTGAAAGAGGGCCTGATCGAGTGAACGGGGCGACTATATCTTCCTTCGGGGAATGGCGCCAGATTCGGATACGCTTGCAAAACGCCGGCGAGTGGCGGATTCGGCGTCCTCACTATTTGGAGAACCTCCGCCTGCACGGGCGCTTCGACGACGCGGGCTCCCCGCCCGCCGGGATAACGGTCATAATCTGGAAGAATCCCGCAGGGCGGAAGAGGAAGGACGGGACGTGTTCGATCCGGTGACCGCATGGGAGGATTTCCGCAGGAACTACTCGGTGTCGGGGCTGCCGGCCTATACCTCGCGCTTCAGGAAGAGGCCCGCCCGCACCTGTTCCGATCCGGGCGCACCATGGGAGAATCTCCGGTGCAGAACGATCGACGGATGGAGCTTTTCCGCGCCCCATCTCCGGAGGGGCGGAAGGGTAGTCGTTCTGGTTCACGGGCTGCACGGAGACCTGGCCCGGATGGAAGCGCTGGCCGGGCTCTTCGGCAGCAGGGGTTTCTCGGCGATCCTCGTTCCGGTCCGGGGGCACGACGATCACCCCTGCCGGCGCACCACCGGGGGGCCGGGAGAGGCGCTGGACGTTTCGGCTGCGGTCTGCGCCGCGGAGGAATACGGCTACTCCCCGGGCGACATACTCCTGTACGGATCGTCGATGGGGGCCGCCGTCGCTCTCAAGGCCGCCTGCATCCACTCTCCGTCCCCGCTGGGCGGCGTGCTGGCCCACGCCTGCTATACGGATTTCTTCGCCGCGGCGAAGCAGAAGCTGGGCCCTTTCAGGACCGGGGTGCTGAAGGCCCTTCTCCCGGGAGAGGCCAGGAGGGGGCTGGAGGACTTCAGGCCGGCGGACTACGCGAGAGCGACGACCCGGCTCACGCCGCTGGTCTTCATCAGCGGCACCAGGGATTCCGTATGCCCTCCGGAGATGGGCTCGGCTCTCGCCGACTCGTCCGCCAGGGGGCTCTTCATGGCTCTGTCCGGAGCGGGGCATCCCCACTGGGAGAAACCCGAACTCCAGAACTCATGGCAGATGGAGAAGGCGGTGAACCTTGCCCTGGACTGGATTGCAGGTGATCTGACCGTGGAGGGGACCCTGTTCGTTGACGAGGAATGCAATTACCGCAATGTTCCCCGATTCAGGAAAAACAACTCCAGGAGCGGCGGTTCGAAATGAAGGGTTTCAAGGAATCAGGCGAGCTGGCGATGGCTTTTGCCGCCGTCCTTCGTGACATGAACGGCGAGTTCGCGGAGTCCGACCATCTCCCGGTCGTGAGCGACGCCGACTATGAGGCCTACCAGGCTCTGATGGCCCGTCTCGTCCTTCTCCAGCGCGAGCTGGACGACTTCATCGACAGGGCCATGGCTCTCGAAACCACCATGCAGGAGGCGCCCTTCCAGATACTCGACTTCTCGTCGGAGTGGGAAGGTTTCTAGAACCTCATCCGGCGGTCAGCCCGCCATGTACTTTCGCCTCACCCACCACAGCACGAGCACGGCCATGCCCAGCAGCGCCGCGGTCCCGAGGAAGGCGGCGAGGAGCCGGTGCCTGACGCTCACGTACACGCCACCCTCGAACAGCGGCAGCTCGACCCAGTAGTAGGAGCCTCCGGACATTCGGACCCTGGTTCCGCCCCGGGCCCGGATCACCCTGCCCCGTTCGTCGAGCCAGCTCCATCTGGCCTCCGGGAAGTCCACCAGATAGGTGCCCTGCTCCTCGTCGGTCTCCAGGAGATGCGGCGGCCCGGGGTCGACCTCGATCGAGGAAACAGTTCTCAGGAAGGTCTCCATGCTGTCTGTGGAGAAGGCCGCTGCATCCGTCGTGATCGAGGCGGTCGACACCCAGTAGCGGGCTCCTGCCGTCCCCGAGGAGCTGTCCGCGAGGGACTGAAGGAACTCCTCCGGGGACGCGGGACGCGCCAGAAGAACGAGCAGAAGAAGTTCAGACAAGTATCATCCTCCGAAGCGCGGCGAGCATCTCGTCCCTGGAGGCAGGGACCTGGAGGTGCATCACCGAGCTGACCGTTAGAGGTATCCTGGGTTTCACTCCGGACGCCAGGATGATCGACTGGCCGGGAACCCTGGCGGCGAGACAGGAGACGATCCCGTGCTCGCCCGGTCTGGGTCTGATCACCAGCGCCCTGCTGGCGAGCTGCATCTCCGAAAGGTCGGGGAGGTTCGAAGCCAGGCAGAAGGGTTCCGAGAGCCCCTGCATGACCGCCTCGATCTCGGCCGTGAACCAGTCGTCCGTCGAATAGACGGTCACCTGCCTTCTCTCGCCCAGATCCCTGCCCGTTATGGGGAAGGCCACCATGACCTCGTCGATGCCGTTCTCCGAGGTTTTCGCCATCCATCCTCCGAGCCCTGCGATGTCTCTCTCCATCGAGGCGAGCAGGGCGCTCTGGCCCGGCAGGATCACCGGATAGGTCCGGAAGCCGGCGATGCCGTACAGGGCGGGGAAGATGGTTCTGCCGGAGAGCATCCTGCCCTCGGGCACCTCCGCGATTCTCAGGGATGCCTTTCTGTCGGGCATCATCGGAGCCATCTGCCTCAACAGATCCAGCAGATACTCGGAGAGGGCCTGTGACGACAGCCATACTTCTGTAGAGCCCGAGGAAGCCTCCTCGGTGGGGAGGAACTCCCATCCGTATATCTCGCACACCGACGCGAGAGCGGAGCGGAACGAGGAAGGCTCGCCCTCCGCGCCGGACGAACCCGGTCCGGAAAGAATCTGGATCTCCTCGATCCCGGCCGATCTCTCATCCAGCATCAGGTGGAAGATCTGCCCCTTCCCGGGGCCGGGCGACATCTTGCTGAAACAGCGTCTCCCGCCGGCAAGCGCCACCTCGATGCTGTCGGGCAGGAACACGTCCGCCATGGCCAGCTCGAGCTGGCGCACGATCCTAGGACCTGCGATCCTGTCCAGATGCCTCGCCGCCGCCTGTCCACGGACGGTTGCGGAAGCGACTCCGGCGACCGTATCCATCCAGGCGTTCCAGGAGAGCACCGTGCCGGACCTGTCGTAGATGGCCGTTCCTCCGGGCATCCTCTCGGAGCCCGGCTCCGACGGGTCGGGTATCCACCTCGTCCACCTGATCGAGTGACCCTGTCCGTACTGCTGCATCTCCTCGATCCAGCCGTCGCGGAAGTGCGCGGAAGCCTGCTCCTTTTCTCCCTTGAAGCTGCGGAGGACGGGGCATCCTTCGCAGGGCGCCTCCCTGCCGTAGAAGGAGAAGCACGACTGGAGCGAAGAGCCCTCGGGCTGCCACAGAACCTTGAATCCCTCCATGTACGCAGTCTTCCAGGCCGCGGAGGCGGGTTCCCTGACCGGCGCGGCCTGATCCCGCCGACAGAAGCGTTCGAAGAGCCTCGCCACCGCCTTCGCCATGCCTGTGTCCGCGTGCCGCTGAGAGTCGTACCTGATCCTCAGAAGCCTGCCCCCGAGCATCTTCACGTCGAGGGTGGCTGCATCCGGTAAGGCGTCGGAATGGGCGGCCGTGGACATTCCGGCGGTCTGACCGGCCTGGGATGTGGTCACCTCGATGCGTGACGCACCGGTCTGCGCCGCTATGTCGTCCAGAACTCCCGGGAGATCCTGCCAGGAGGACACTCCACGGTCGTGGAGGAGCTTCTCGATGGATTCGAGTACCGACTTCCTGCTCTCCAGCTCCACCCTGGCCCGCGTCGCCGATGCAAGCTCCAGGCGCATCGCCAGGATCGGGAGGATCACGGAAGCCTTGTGTTCGAGTGCAAGCGGGCTTGGAGCGCCGCAGAAGACACCCATGAACATGCCGGACCTGCCGAAGGACTTGATGAAGACATGTCCGCTTGCGTCGTTCTCCCCGGAGTCGATCCATTCCGAGGTTTCGACGCCTGCGTTCGACAGGAGCCCGCCGGGCGCGAAGTCGTCCTCCGTCACCGGGCTGTTCCTGGATGCCAGCATCGCATAGGAGTCGCCCTGCTTCTCGAAGACGGCTCCCCCTGTCGCCCCGAAGGCCTCGAGGGTGGAGTCGAGTTCGAGGGCCGCGCTTGCTGGAGCCCTGGATTCCAGCCCCGTCAGGATCGTCTCCCATCCGGTAGCGAGGGATTCGGGCAGAGGGGTGACTGTCATCCATATCGATCCGTCGGCCTGCCTGACGGGCATGTTGATGAGTTCGTGGCGCCTCCCCCAGCGGTCGAGTACCGTTACGAGGCTCGACTGACCAGTGGGCGAGCCGGTGAAGCTCTTGAGGAAATCGCTCCCCGAAAGTTCCCATGGGGTGTACCCGAGCAGAGCGACAGCGGCGGGCGTGGCCAGAGGCAGGCTGTCTCCCCTGGAGAGGCAGAATGCCGGGATGGACGCCAGCCGTTCCGCTCCCTCTCCTGTAAGAAGGTAAAAGAAGAACTCCTCCGCCTGGACCCGTGCGGCGACCGTGACGAGGCCGGGGTCGGCCGCGATCTGCAGGATCGAATAGCGACCGTTCTGCGGAATCCTCTTCGCGAGATCCCTGAGCGCCGGAATGGAGAACGGAGGGGCGGAGAAGCCCGGATCGGAGGAAACCGAGACGACGGAACCGTCGCTGATGACCGACCGGAGCAGGACAGGCGTTATCTCCATCTTTCCTCCTCGTCGCGCAAGATACCCTCAGTGCCGCCCCGGGGGGAAGTCCCATGCGGGTGAAGGGCCAATCCGTTGAGGAAAGGAAGCTTGCGCGGGGTTGTTGACACCCGTTTTTGGAGGGTGCATATACCCCCCCGCTCGGGTCACACCGGGCACCCCTTCGGGACGCTGAAGCTCCCTAGTCGGGGCTTGACACCCAGGGATCATTTGTCTAGAGTTACCTTTCGCCGGTTGGCGACCGATCTTTGAAATCGCAGAGAAGACAGATACTGCAAACGCACTGTGCGGGACCCGAAGCATGAGCTTCAGGTACCGGAAATTAGATTCCGTCAGGAATCAAAACTTTTCTTTTGCGGAGAGTTTGATCCTGGCTCAGGACGAACGCTGGCGGCGTGGATAAGGCATGCAAGTCGAACGGGATGGGGATTCAAGCAATTGTGTCCCTTGAGAGTGGCGAACGGGTGAGTAACACGTGGGTAACATACCTCCGGGTGGGGGATAACTCAGGGAAACCTGGGCTAATACCGCATACGGTCAGACTGCCCATGGCAGATTGATCAAAGGTGGGGACCTTCGGGCCTGCCGCCTGGAGATTGGCCCGCGTCCCATTAGCTTGTTGGCGGGGTAAAGGCCCACCAAGGCGACGATGGGTAGCCGGCCTGAGAGGGTGTCCGGCCACACTGGGATTGAGATACGGCCCAGACTCCTTCGGGAGGCAGCAGTCGAGAATCTTCCCCAATGGGCGAAAGCCTGAGGGAGCGACGCCGCGTGAGGGATGAAGGCCCTTTGGGTTGTAAACCTCTGTTAGGGGGAAAGAAAAGCAGTGGAAGCAATATGTCCATTGCCTGACGTTACCCCCAGAGAAAGCTCCGGCCAACTCCGTGCCAGCAGCCGCGGTAATACGGGGGGAGCAAGCGTTGTCCGGAATCATTGGGCGTAAAGGGCGTGTAGGCGGCTTGGCAAGTCGAATGTGAAATCCCACGGCTCAACCGTGGAACTGCGTTCGAAACTGCCTTGCTTGAGTGCGGGAGAGGTGTGCGGAATTCCTGGTGTAGCGGTGGAATGCGTAGATATCAGGAAGAACACCGGTGGCGAAGGCGGCACACTGGCCCAGCACTGACGCTGAGGCGCGAAAGCGTGGGGAGCGAACGGGATTAGATACCCCGGTAGTCCACGCTGTAAACTTTGGGCACTAGGTATTGGAGGTCTCAACCCCTTCAGTGCCGTAGCTAACGCGTTAAGTGCCCCGCCTGGGGAGTACGGTCGCAAGGCTGAAACTCAAAGGAATTGACGGGGGCCCGCACAAGCGGTGGAGCATGTGGTTTAATTCGATGCAACGCGAAGAACCTTACCGGGGTTTGACATGGGAGCCTCGCCGCAAGGCGAGGTCAGCCCTATGAAAGTAGGGTGTGTCCACACAGGTGCTGCATGGCTGTCGTCAGCTCGTGTCGTGAGATGTTGGGTTAAGTCCCGCAACGAGCGCAACCCTCGCCGATAGTTACCAACGGGTCATGCCGGGGACTCTATCGGGACTGCCGGTGATAAACCGGAGGAAGGTGGGGATGATGTCAAGTCATCATGGCCCTTACATCCCGGGCTACACACGTGCTACAATGGTCGGTACAGCGGGTTGCAATACCGCGAGGTGGAGCAAATCCTCAAAGCCGGCCTCAGTACGGATTGGAGTCTGCAACTCGACTCCATGAAGCCGGAATCGCTAGTAATCGCGGATCAGAATGCCGCGGTGAATACGTTCCCGGGCCTTGTACACACCGCCCGTCAAGCCATGGGAATCGGCAGCACTCGAAGTCGCTGGCCTAACCGCAAGGGGGGAGGCGCCGAAAGTGAAGCCGATGACTGGGGCTAAGTCGTAACAAGGTAGCCGTACCGGAAGGTGTGGCTGGATCACCTCCTTTCTAAGGTGTGTAACCGGATGGCCGAGAGGTCGTCCGGCACTCCAGGTTGAGCACAGTGTGCGAGTGGTGTCTGTCTTCTCTCGATTCATACTTTTGCCGGGGGGCTTAGTGACCTCCCGCCCTGTGCGGGCCTGTAGCTCAGGTGGTTAGAGCGCGCGCCTGATAAGCGCGAGGTCACTAGTTCGAGTCTAGTCAGGCCCACCAGGGTCTGAAGGCTACCGGTAAAAGGGGGTGTAGCTCAGTTGGCAGAGCGACGGCTTTGCAAGCCGTAGGTCGCCGGTTCGAGCCCGGCCATCTCCACCAGAAGAGCGAGGTGATCGCGCAGTTCTTTGACATCTATACAGGGCGAACGATTCTTCACTAGTACCTGAGGATTTGTAATGAAGCTACCAAGGGCATACGGTGGATGCCTTGGCACAGGCAGGCGATGAAGGACGTGGTAAGCTGCGATAAGCTCCGGTGAGGTGCAAGCAACCTTTGACCCGGAGATCTCCGAATGGGAAAACCCACCTGGAATAAAAGACCAGGTATCTCCTTACTGAACACATAGGTTTGGAGAGGCTAACCCGGGGAACTGAAACATCTTAGTACCCGGAGGAAGAGAAAGCGAAAGCGATTCCCTGAGTAGAGGCGATCGAAACGGGAAGAGTCTAAACCGAGCGGTGCGTGATAGCTGCGCAAGCGTTGCACCGCCGGGGTAGAGGGAAGTGTCCGGAGGATGCGTCACCTCGGATCGAAAAGCATGCTAGCAGAAGCTTCTGGAAAGTTGCTCCAAAGAGGGTGAAAGGCCCGTACGCGAAAGCATGCTCTGGATCTGGGACACTCTCCCAAGTAGCACGGGGCACGTGAAATCCTGTGTGAATCCGGGCGGACCACCGCCTAAGACTAAACACTCGCCTGTGACCGATAGTGAACTAGTACCGTGAGGGAAAGGTGAAAAGCACCCCTGGCGGGGAGTGAAATAGTACCTGAAACCGTGTGCCTACAAGCAGTCGGAGCAGACTTGTTCTGTGACGGCGTGCCTTTTGCATAATGAGCCGGGGAGTTGCTCGTACGTAGCGAGGTTAAGGCCGGGAGGCCGGAGCCGCAGGGAAACCGAGTCTGAACAGGGCGATTCAGTTGCGTACGGCAGACCCGAAGCCAGGTGATCTATCCATGGCCAGGCTGAAACTTGGGTAAAACCAAGCGGAGGGCCGAACCCACTAACGTTGAAAAGTTAGGGGATGAGCTGTGGATAGGGGTGAAAGGCCAAACAAACCTGGAGATAGCTGGTTCTCCTCGAAATAGCTCTAGGGCTAGCGTCGATGCAGTGTTCCGGAGGTAGAGCACTGGATGGGTTAAGGGGCCTACAAGCTTACTGACCCCAACCAAACTCCGAATGCCGGAACATGGTCTACGGCAGTCAGGCCGCGGGGGCTAAGCTCCACGGCCGAGAGGGAAACAACCCAGACCGCCGGCTAAGGTCCCCAAGCATACGTTAAGTGTATCTAAGGAAGTGGAGTTGCTTAGACAACTGGGATGTTGGCTTAGAAGCAGCCATTCATTTAAAGAGTGCGTAACAGCTCACCAGTCAATGCGATTCTGCGCCGATAATAATCGGGGCTCAAACGTATCACCGAAGCCGCGGACTGTCGCCTTGAGCGACAGTGGTAGAGGAGCGTTCCGTATGCGCTGAAGGTGTCCTGTGAGGGATGCTGGAGTGTACGGAAGTGATCATCCCGGCATGAGTAGCGATAATGCAGGTGAGAAACCTGCACACCGAAAGCCTAAGGTTTCCTGGGCAAGGCTGATCCTCCCAGGGTAAGTCGGGTCCTAAGCACAGGCCGAAAGGCGTAAGCGATGGGAAGCAGGTGAATATTCCTGCACCATTGTGTGTGCGTTCGAGCGATGGGGTGACGCGGAAGGTAGGGCCATCCGGGTGATGGATGTCCCGGTTTGCACCTGTAGGAGGGAGCGGCAGGCAAATCCACCGCTCCAACTCCGAGGGGTGTGACGAGAGCTTCGGCTCGCAAAGTGGTCGTGTCCATGCCGCCGAGAAAAACCTCTAAGCGAGTACACATAATGTCCGTACCGCAAACCGACACAGGTAGGCGAGGAGAGGATCCTCAGGTGTTCGAGCTAACCCGGGTTAAGGAACTAGGCAAAATGGTCCCGTAACTTAGGGATAAGGGACGCCCGGTCTGGTGACGGTGTACAACCTGAGCCGGGCTGGGCCGCAGAGAAATGGCCTGGGCGACTGTTTACTAAAAACACACGTCTCTGCCAAGTCGTAAGACGACGTATAGGGACTGACACCTGCCCGGTGCTGGAGCGTTAAGGGGAGAGGTCAGAATACGCCTAACCGTGTATTCGAAGCTTTGAACCGAAGCCCCAGTAAACGGCGGCCGTAACTATAACGGTCCTAAGGTAGCGAAATTCCTTGTCGGGTAAGTTCCGACCCGCACGAATGGTGTAACGATTTGGGCACTGTCTCAACCCGGGGCTCGGCGAAATTGCAGTAGCGGTGAAGATACCGTTTTCCCGTGGAAGGACAGAAAGACCCCGTGGACCTTTACTGCAGCTTGATATTGGGTTCCGCCGTGGCGTGTGTAGGATAGGCGGGAGACTTTGAAGCCTGGTCGCCAGATCAGGTGGAGTCAACGTTGAAATACCGTCCTCGTTTCGTTGGAACTCTAACACGGGTCCGTGATCCGGATCGTGGACAGTGTCTGGTGGGCAGTTTGACTGGGGTGGTCGCCTCCCAAAAAGTAACGGAGGCGCCCAAAGGTTCCCTCAGCGCGGTCGGTAATCGCGCGTCGAGTGCAAAGGCACAAGGGAGCTTGACTGCGAGACGGACAGGTCGAGCAGGTACGAAAGTAGGGCTTAGTGATCCTGCGGTCCCGAGTGGAAGGGCCGTGGCTCAACGGATAAAAGGTACCCCGGGGATAACAGGCTGATCGCCACCGAGAGTTCACATCGACGTGGCGGTTTGGCACCTCGATGTCGGCTCAATGCATCCTGGGGCTGAACAAGGTCCCAAGGGTTCGGCTGTTCGCCGATTAAAGCGTTACGCGAGCTGGGTTTAGAACGTCGTGAGACAGTTCGGTCTCTATCCTCCACGGGTGTAGGAAGCTTGAGGGGATCTGTCTTCAGTACGAGAGGACCGAGACGGACGCACCTCTAGTGTACCAGTTGTCCCGCCAGGGGCACCGCTGGGTAGCTACGTGCGGACCAGGATAAGCGCTGAAAGCATCTAAGTGCGAAACCGGCCCCAAAACTAGGCTTCCCGACCGAAAGGTCCTCAAGGCCACTCGGAGATTACGAGTTTGATAGGCCGCAGGTGTAAGCACAGTAATGTGTTCAGCCGAGCGGTACTAATCGGCCGTGCGGCTTCATTACTAATACTCAGGTAGCCGTGGAGAACTGTCCGCCCTGTATAGTTGTGAAAGAACTGCGCCGGAGTTTCCGGTGACCATGGCGGAGGGGCCACACCCGTTCCCATTCCGAACACGGAAGTTAAGCCCTCCAGCGCCGATGGTACTAGTTGGGAGACCGGCTGGGAGAGTAGGACGTCGCCGGATCTAAATAGAGCCCCCGTGGTATAGAGCCACGGGGGCTTTTTTTATGGACCGGGTTCGGTTTCCCCGGGCGGTTACACCGTCTGGAGGGCACGGAGGAAGAGTACGTCTGGGATCCTGATGACCGTTGCGATCATGGCCGGGGCGCTGACGGCGCTCACGCTCGACCCCGGCAGCGGGTTCAACTCACCGTCAGACTACGCGGGGGGCGATTCGGTATCTATTCTGGTCGACAGCATCATCTCGGATGCCATGTCCTGCGTGGGCACGCCCTACGTCTACGGGGGCGTCGGACCCGACGGATTCGACTGCAGCGGGTTCATCTGCCGCGTGTTCGCGGACAACGGAATCGAACTTCCGAGGACGGTCACCGCCATGGAAGCTATGGGTGTCTCCGTCGCCCGGGAGGAACTCCTACCCGGCGACCTCCTGATCTTCGAGGCGCCTAAGCATGTAGGCATGTATCTCGGCGACGGGCGGTTCATACACTCGTCGTCGTACCAGGGCGTGGGAGTCGTCGTCACCGAGCTGTCGCAGGCCAACTACGCCCGAAGGTACTCCTCGGCGCGACGGATCATCCGCCCGGCTGCACCATGACGGTCAGCATGGAATGGAACACCAGGGCATGACTGCACGGATTCACCCCGACAACGGCAGGACATGCGGTTGCTCCGGCATCACCGAGCTCACAGCCGTTTCGCTGGTCTGGGCCTTCTCGTTCGGGATCATCAGGTCATCCCTGTCCGGTCTCGACCCGTCCCTGGTCGCATGCCTCAGAATGCTGCTGGCGTGCCTTGTCATGCTGCCCTTCCTCCGGGCGGGGCGGCTGTCCGTCCGGGCGGTATTGCTTCTCATGATCACCGGTGCGGTCCAGTTCGGCCTCATGTACCTCGTCTACATCGAATCATTCAAGAGCCTCGAGGCCTGGGAGGTCGCGATGCTCACCGTGACCACGCCGCTTTTCGTGGCGGCATTCGAGTGGCTTTCGTCCCGTCGGGGAGGTATTTCGATTCTCGCGGCATCGACAGCCGCAGTGGCCGGCGGGGCGCTCCTCCTGTGGAACAGGCCGGCCTCGCCGGGATTCGTCGACGGGCTGATCCTAGTGCAGCTCTCCAACGTCTTCTTCGCTGCCGGTCAGGTGGCCTTCAGGCGGATCGACTCCGCATTCCGGATACCGAGGACGATCGAGGTGATGGCTCTGATGTACCTTGGAGGGTTCATTGCAACCCTGCCGGGAGCCGTTCCCGCTACAGGCTCGATCCATGCGCTGTCGATCCTGCAGGTCGCTTCGATCGTCTATCTAGGCGTGATAGCGAGCGGCATCTGCTTCATGTTGTGGAATCAGGGCGCCACCAAGGTCGAGCCGGGCGTCCTCGCCGCCTTCAACAACGCGAAGATCCCGCTCTCGGTCCTCGCCTCGATCCTGTGCTTCGGTGAGAGGCCGTCACTCTGGAAGCTGGCCGTGGGAAGCCTGCTGATCCTGGCCGGCGTTCTGGCCGGCAGAGCCGTAAGGTCACCCGAAGCCCCACACGATCTTCGCATTACTGAAAAGAACGGTTCATCTTGCGGGTAGCCTGGCCTGGCTACACCGAAGCCCCTCGACGGCTTGACAACCCGATATGCGAGTGAGTACGGGTTTCTACAGGGCAGGAACCTGCCCGCTCCCGTTCAAGCGGCCTTCCGGTCTTCCGGCGCGATATGTCGGATGATTCATGAAGCGGCAGTTCCGTTCCAGGATTCAATCAGCGGTCTGACCGGTACTGTCCTTCGGGCTTACCCGGCACAGTACTTCACCATGGACCCCATACAAGTATGCAATGAAAACGGGAATGGCAAAACCGCAGGTGCCACGGATAAAACTACACATTCGCCCTTTCGGGATCATCAGCCCGATGATCGAGTCGGTACTTCTACTCCCAGCTGAACATCCCGTCGACGACGCTTCCGTGGCTCGGATGCTGAGGCATGGGACAGTTGAGGGTATAGGTCTGGTACCCAAGTTCGATGATGTAGTCGTAACCGCAACCCGGACATGTCATGTAAGGGCCTAGTCCGGCGTCGAGCATCTCCTGCATCGTGCCATACCGGTTGAACCTTCCATAAAACATTGCTTCACTCGATGCGATCGATCTCATCTGCGACCTGCACGTGTAAAGATCCTTCATGGGGGGGTAGTACCCGGGTCCCGCCCCGGGATGCAAGGGATAGTTGGGGCAGGGGATCCAGAAGCTGTCCGGCCCGCAGAAGGCGACCTCGTACCACTCTCTTGTCCACGGGCATGTCAGGGTGTCGCCAAGCAACTGATAAAGCGATTCGATGTCCGGGGCATAACAGTTATGCGAGCCGTAATACATGGCCTGAGCAGCGTAGAGACGGGCGAGATTCCAGGCACACTCGTCGAATGTCACTTCCGCAATGGTGACCTGGTCGCCGGAAACGAGTCGATCGGGTTGGTTCGAATCGAAGCCCGGCCCTTCGGCAGGGTTCGTACAACCTGCGAGCATCGCGGAAAGAACAAAGACTGCAGAAGCGAGCATGACGGTTCTCATTATCCACCCCCAAGCCAAACAGTACAATACGATCAATACCCTGCCGTTGTCCGTCAAGCCCACCCCTGCCAGGGCTGGGTTGAGCGGCCCAGGTCTGGCTTGAGATCCTTGAGATGCATCGGTATCTCGAAGCGCGCCAACGATAAAGATCAAATTATACCTTTCACCCCGGTATGAGGCGAATAGACTCCGCATTCTTGGATCGAGTAACGCATAGTGGCTTCGTTCATTGTGCGGGGGCCGGGAGAGGGACGAGTGGAAGTAAATCGCCTTTCTCTCGCTCCCGCCTTCCGTCATATTCTATGTATCATACACGCCATTCCACCGTCTCTGAGCGATGACCTTCGGGGTCGGGAAGTGATTTCCATGTCCAAGGCAGTGAAGCTGCATGAGTCGAGAACGGCATGACCGGTTCGGGCTGGCGAATATTCGACGATCCCGTGCGGTTCCTCGAGGCCGTCGGCCCCATGGATCTCGAGCAGGAGGCCATGAACCGCCTGCCCCTGGCCATCTGCCGCCGTCTGTCGGAATCCCCCACACATGACGAGAAGGCCTTCCTGTACCTTGCCCGGGAGGGTCGGGTCATTACGGGTGCGGCGGTCAGGATGCCGGGCCGCAACATCGTGCTTCTGTCCGGCCCCAGGTGGGGCCATGTCGATTGCCTTATGCTGCGGGACGCGCTCATTTCTGCGGGAGTGGATCTTCCCGGGGTGTTCGGTCCGTTCGAACCGGCCAGGAGCTTCTCGGCGGTCTGGTGCGACCTGATGGAGACAGTGCCGGTGATCAGGATGCAGCTCGGGGCCTACATACTGGTCGAGGTCAGGCTTGCGCCCGGTCCAGGGGCGCTGGTACAGGCGACTTCCTCTGATGCGGACTTCTTCTGGGAATGGGAGAAGGCATTCAGCATCGACTGCTATGGTGAACTCCAGCCTCATTTCACGCGCGAGGCGGCGGAGCGCCTGCTGGCATCGGGCGAAGTCTTCTTCTGGGTCATTGACGGCGAGAAGGTTTCGATGGCTTCTTCGAACAGAACTACGGAGCGGGGGGCCGTCGTCTATCTGGTCTACACTCCGCCGGCCCTGAGGGGCAGGGGGTATGCCTCCAGCGTCGTGGCTGCTCTCACGAAACGGCAGCTCGATTCGGGCCTGAGCTACTGCACCCTCTTCGCGGACATCGCGAATCCCGTCTCCAACAGTATTTACCAGCGGATAGGATACGAGTTCTCAGGAAGGTTCACCGAGATCGCCTTCGAGAACGGGGTTTGAGCGGCAGAGGCAGGTTCTCGGTCCGGAAGCAGGGAAGGTTTTGCAGCGGTCTCCGGAGGGGTGCCGGTCGGAAAGGGATGCCTGCCGGGACGTGTCTTTCGGACACGGATTGTCCTGCATAAAAAGAGGGGCGGCCTGAGCCGCCCCTCTGCCGTTCCGCTATGAATCTATCTGGCCGGCTTCTCGGTTGCGAAGTCGACACGGACGTTGCGGCCGTCGATGGCTGCGTTGTCCATGGCGTCCTTGGCGGCCCGTGCGCTTTCTTCGGACGCGAAGGTCACGAAGCCGAAGCCGCGGGACTTCCCCGTGGTCCTGTCCATGACTACGCGTGCCTCCGTGACCTCCCCATGAGCTGAGAAGGCCCTGCCGAGAGATTCATCGGTAGTAGACCAGGAAAGACCTCCCACAAACAGCTTATTGCTCACTTGGACTCCTTCCGGGGCTTCCGCCCCGATCCGGGTGGATTTCCACCCTTTTCTGCATCACCCGGAGAACCGTACCCCGGCGATGCCAGGCTCTGGAATCAGGGATCTTTGCTGCTGGGAGGATCGCTGCACTCGACAGAGGCTGTACTTCCGGACCCAGAACAAACCTATCTGAACCAGACTCGGGGACGATAGAAGGCTCTTCCTGGCAAGTCAACACCCTGGAGTGCATCACTTACTGATCACCTTGTGCGAATGGACGGGGCCCAGCCCAGCCTCCCGCAGGGTGGAAGTACGCTTGATCTTCTTCGCCGTGGTCTTGGGTAGCTCCGTCTCGCGGAGGATAAAATTGGATATTCTCTTGTAGATCGCCTGCGAAGAATTCAGGCTTGCGATCTCCCGTCTCACGACGTCCAGTGCGAACTCCTCGCTCAACGACTTCCCCTGCCGCTCGGCCATCTCTATCAGACGGTCGCGGTTGGGGAAGGCGATGACCCAGATCTCCTCGCCCTTCAGCTCCGATTCCTTCCCGAAGACCATGCACTCCTGTATCAGGCCGGATTTGCAGAGCTTGGCCTCGAGTTCCTCGGGATAGACGTTCTTCCCGTTCTTAGCCACGATCACGTTTTTCTTGCGTCCGGTCACGAAGAGGAATCCGTCCCTGTCGAGATAGCCGAAGTCGCCTGTGTGGAACCAGCCGTCCCTCGACAGCACCTCGGCAGTCGCCTCCGGGGCGTTGTGGTAGCCGATCATGACGTTCGGGCCCTTCACCACGATCTCTCCGATGCCTGATTCGTCAGGATTCTCGATCCGGATCTGCATTTCGGAGAGCGGCGGGCCGACGGAGCCCGTGCGGTTGGCCGTATCCCGGTTGACCGCCACGATGGGCGAGCATTCCGTCAGACCGTATCCCTGGAGCATCTCCATGCCCATCTTCCTGAAGCCGGCCACCACAGCGGCATCTATGCCGGCGCCTCCGGAGATCAGGAACCGCGCCCGGCCGCCGAGCTTTTCGTGGAGTGGCGAGAAGACCTTCCTGCGAGCGTCCCTGTCGCCCAGCATCTCGGCGATCGAAGCGGCAGCAAGCCCGATCCGGAACTTGAGCATCCCGCCCTTCCTGGCTGCGATGCCGCCCTGGATCCTGCGGTACATGTTCTCCCAGAGGAGAGGGACTCCGAGGATGACCGTTGCGCGAGTGTCGGCGAGATCCTCGGCCACGTGTCTCAGGCCTCTGCAGAAGTAGATTGTGCATCCGTGGCAGAGCGGGCACAGGAAACCGCAGACGCATTCGTACATATGGTGCATCGGCAGCACAGAGAGGAACACCTCGTCGTGGACGAGCGCGACGGCCTGCAGCATCTGCCTGAGGTCGGAGAGGATGTTCCTGTGGGAGAGCATGACACCCTTTGCAGCGCCCATCGTTCCGGACGTGTAGGAGATGAGGGCAATGTCGTCCCCGCCGTTCACCAGGGGGAATGCCGCATTCGACGCGACTCCGGCTTCGAGCAGCGATTCGAGGGAGTTCCCGCTCTTCGACTGGGACCTCATCTGGAAGCCCCTGATCTGCTTCGAATGGATCGATGTCTGGAGATCCTGCGGCATCTGGGCGTCGTAGAAGAGGATCGAGGCTCCTGTGTAGTGGAGGATCGTGTGGATCTCCGCCGCCGGCAGCTCCTTGTCTATCGGGACGATGATGCCGCCCGCCCGGAGGGTCGCCATGAAGACGGTGGCCCACTCAACGCTGTTGGAGCCGGTGAGGCCGACGACCGGGCGCTCCGAGATGCCGATGAGCGCCTTCGCCAGTATGTCCACCGTGCTGGAGAACTCGGAGTAGGTTAGCTTTGTCCAGATGCCGTCGGGTGACTTCTCGACCAGGAACGGCTTGTCCTTGTAGAGGGAGGTCGAAGCCTGGAGCATCTCGGGTATGCTCCGATACTCGGGGACCGGATTGAGAGGGCCTCCCGGCATCTTGCGTTTCATCGGCTGCTGTTCAGATCCTGGTGGGGCCATCGATAAAACCGCCTCTCGCTGCAGTGGCGTCCGAATCAGCGGTGCAGGAACCGCTGACTTGAGGGGAGCGGCGGGCCGTCGCATCTTATGTGCTGGGAACGACATAATTGTCTGTTCCCTAAGGAGATGATGCGATAACCCGGAAGAATATCGCCGACGTGGAGCCGCTTCGCAAGAAGATCGAAGGATCTGACGGGGATCTGCTGCAGGATCTGATGCACTGGACTGTCCAGCTTCCTATGGATGCCGGAGCCGACGGACGCTGAGGCACGGAGTACGCCGGGTGGGGCGTGGACCTTGTGTCAGCCGGGCGCCGGGATGCGAAACCATTCCAGCACCACATTGACGAGCGCTGCCTCCCGAGTCATATCGCTTCGCCCTTACCGGAGACCGACGGTCGAGCCGGCATTCTATTCTCAAGTGGAGCAACATTATAGAAGTGCGTTTATCGAGTGGTCCGAGCCCGGTCGTCATCGGTGCGGGCCTTGCGGGGTGCGAGGCGGCGATGGCGCTGGCCAGGGCGGGAATAGCCTGCGACCTGTACGAGATGAGGCCGGTCTCGACCACCGCGGCGCATGTGACGGGCAATCTCGCCGAGCTGGTCTGCTCCAACTCGCTCCGGTCGTCCAATCCGACCAACGCCGTCGGCCTCCTCAAGCAGGAGATGGCCGCCCTGGGTTCGATCGTCATGGCCGCCGCGATGGAGACGCGCATCCCGGCCGGCGATGCCCTTGCCGTCGACCGCGAACTCTTCAGCCGCGCGGTCACCGCCCGTATCACAGCGGAATCCGGTATCAGACTTCACAGGGAGGAGGTGCGCGACCTGCCCGACGACCGGCCGGCCATCGCAGCGACCGGCCCTCTCACAAGCGAAGCCCTTTCCAGGCGCATTGCGGAGATCACAGGGGCCGGACACCTCTATTTCTACGACGCCATCGCACCCGTGGTTTCGGACGATTCGCTGGACCACTCCGCGATGTTCCTGCAGTCGCGCTACGACAAGGGCGGCGGGAACGACTACCTGAACTGTCCGATGGACGAGCCGGCATACCGCGCATTCGTCGCCGTCCTGCTTGGGGCCGGGAAGGTTCAGGCGCGCGATTTCGAGAAGGACATCCACTTCTCAGGCTGCATGCCCCTGGAGGTCATCGCGGCCTCAGGCCCCGATGCCCTGGCGCATGGCCCGCTCAAACCCGTCGGGCTCACCGATCCCTCGACCGGGAAGCGTCCCTTCGCCGTGGTTCAGCTCAGGAGGGAGACCGCCGACGGGGCGGCCTGGAACCTGGTGGGTTGCCAGACGAAGCTGACATACGGGGAGCAGAGGAGGGTCTTCAGGATGATCCCCGGGCTCGGGTCGGCCGAGTTCCTGAGGTTCGGCTCGGTGCACCGCAACACTTTCATCGACTCTCCGGCGCTTCTGGACGGCAGGCTGAGGATGAGGAGCCGGCCCGGCCTCCTCTTCGCCGGACAGATCACAGGGGTGGAGGGATACGTGGAATCATCCGCCTGCGGTATCCTGGCCGGACTGTTCCTCTCCGCTGAAATCCTCGGAGAGCGGATCGATCCGCCTCCGCCCGAAACCGCCGTGGGAAGCCTGCTCAGGCACGTGACGGCCTCGCCGCTCAAGCATTTCCAGCCCAGCAACGTGAACTACGGGCTGTTTCCCCCGCTCGCCGGAAGGGTGCAGAAGCGGTTACGCAACGAAGCCTATGCCGAAAGAGCCGGAGCTGCGTTTTCGGAATGGCTGGGCGGCCTCCCCGAACGCCTCCTGCCTCCACGATCCTGATCCAGCCGAAGAAGCCCGATTGGAACGGCTTCATCGGGCGTTTCGACAGAACCTGTCTGCAGGAGGCACTTCATACCTGCATGTTCGAGAGCCCGGGCGAGGTGCAGAAGATCACATGCCGGTTGATGGAGTGCCGCGATCGGCGGCGCCCCCGTGATTCCCGGGCGGCTTGCCGCCTGCAGTCTACCGGGAGATGATCACGAGGGAAGTGTCACACTGTCGAGTGTACTCCCGATGGGGAAGCTTACGATCACCCCGTGCGACACGATGGCCCGGACAGTGACATCGCCTTCGGAGATGCCGGTCGGCGCGGTTACCGCCCCCGGGGCGGGCCTTTTCCCCTCTGACTCCTGGCAGGTGAGAAAAAGTGGATTCCTCGAGCAAGAGTCTGAAAGGCCGCTTCCCCTTCAGGCTGGGAACGGTCTCCTACATCCTGCCGGAAGACATTCTGCCCAACGTCAGATACCTTGCGGACAGGATCGATGATATCGAACTCGTGCTCTTCGAGTCCGACGAGATTTCCAACATCCCCGACAAGGCCGCGATCGCCGGGCTAGCCTCCATCGCGGGGGAGAAGGATCTGACCTATACTGTTCACCTTCCGCTGGACGTTTTTCTCGGCGCCAGGGAGGAGAAGCGGCGGACGGCATCGGTGGAAAAGTGCCTGCGTGTCATCGAAAGAACCCTCCCTCTGGAGCCTTTTTCCTACATTCTACACTTCCACGGAGACCGACGCGGCGCCTCGCCGTCCCCGGACATTCCCCTGTGGAAGGCCCAGCACCGCCTCTCTCTGGAGCAGCTTCTGAAGGCGGTGCCAGGCCCGATGCTGGCGGTGGAGACTCTGGATTACCCCTTCCGCCTGGTGGAGGACATTGTAGCGGAGTTCGGCCTCTCGGTCTGTCTCGATGCCGGACACATCTGGCTCAACGGGTATGATCTGGAAGAGGCGATCGAGCGCTACGCCGACAGGATCCGGGTGATCCACCTGCACGGAGTGGAAGGCGGCGTGGATCACAAGGATATCTCCTCCCTCTCGGAGTCGCAGATAGGGAGCGTCATCGCTGCGGCCGAAGCGGGCGAGGCGGAGAGGGTGCTTACCCTCGAGATGTTCAGTGAAGCGGAGCTTGAAAAGTCCCTGCAGATTCTCCGGAGGTTGATTGCAGGATGAAAAGGGTGATTCTGTTGACCGGTGGCGCAAGGAGCGGGAAGAGCCGGAAGGCCCTCGAGATCGCCTCCGCCTATGATCGGAAGGCCTTTATCGCCACCGCGGAACCTCTGGATTCCGAGATGGAGGCCAGAATCGCCGCCCATCGCCGGGAGCGGGGCGAGGGGTTCACGACTCTGGAAGAGTCCACCGACCTGGCCGGAGCCATAGCCTCTCTGCCCACTGGAACGGATGTCGCGATCATCGATTGTCTCACGGTCTGGCTCGGCAATCTCCTCTACCACTTCCAGAACGAGGAGGATCGGCTTCGGTGTATCGAGGAGTTTCTGGATAGCCTGAAATCTCCTCCATGCAACCTCGTGATCGTGACGAACGAGGTCGGGATGGGGATTGTTCCGCTGGAGAGGAGCACGAGGGAGTATCGGGATCTGGCGGGGGGATTGAACCAGAAGGTCGCGGCGGTGTCGGACACTGTCATCTTCATGGCATGCGGGCTGCCGCTTCTCTTGAAGGGGGAGATGGATGAGTGAGGGTGGCCTGAGGGAGATCCTTGAAAGGATCGCAGCCCCTGACAGGGAGGTGGAGAGGAGGGCGCGCCGGCACATCGACACTCTGACGAAGCCTGTCGGGAGTCTCGGCTTCCTGGAGGAGATGGCCGTCCTCTACTGCGGGATGACGGGCACTGACAAGCCCGTGCTCGGTAGGAAACGGATCTACACATTTGCGGCGGATCACGGAGTGGTCGATGAAGGGGTGACGGGCTACTCCAGAGAGGTCACCCGCCAGATGGTCTTCAACATGCTGGCGGGAGGGGCCGGGATAAACGTGCTTTCACGGCATGTCGGCGCTGAGGCTCTGATCGTCGATATTGGCGTCAACTACGATTTTCCGGAGAGCCCTGATTTGATCGGAAGAAAGGTGAGGCACGGGACGGCGAATATCGCCCTGGGCCCTGCCATGAGCGAAAGTGAAGCCATGAGGGCACTGGAGGTAGGAATCGAGCTTGCCCGGCAGGCGCGGGAAGACCGGGTGACCCTGCTTGGTACGGGCGAGATGGGCATAGGGAATACGACCCCCTCCGCCGCCCTTTTCGCGGCGCTTCTGCCCTGTGATGTCGAAGAGGTTGCCGGACGAGGCACCGGAATCGGCGACACCATGCTCAGGCACAAGATCGATGTCATCAAGAGGGCGATTCAGGTGAACAAGTCCAGGTTGACCGATCCCGTCGGGGCCTTGGCCGCCCTGGGCGGCCTCGAAATCGCCGGGATCGCAGGGCTCTGCATAGGTGGCGCGGCCAACAGGATCCCCGTGGTTGTGGACGGCTTCATCTCCACGGCGGGGGCATTTGTGGCCTGCAGGATCTGTGAGAAGGTGAGGGAATATCTCTTCTTCAGCCACCGCTCTCAGGAGCAGGGCCACGCGACGGCTCTCGAAGAGATGAAGGCCAGGCCGATTCTGGATCTTTCCATGCGCCTGGGCGAAGGAACCGGGGCCGCTCTGGCCATGGGGATTCTGGAAGGGGCCGTGAAGATCTACAACCATATGGCGACCTTTGAAACCGCCGGGGTCTCCGGGAAGAGTGCGGAGTGAGGAGACTCGGGGAGGTCTCAGGCGCTCTGGTGACGGCTTTCAGAACCCTCACGATCTTGCCGGTGCCGGGGAAGGAGGTCTCCTCTCCGGCTTCTTCACTTCCCTGGTTTCCCGTGGTCGGCCTGACCCTCGGCGGGCTTGTCTATGCCGTGGCGATGGTCGTGGATCTCGCGGCTTCCCATACATGGCCGGAAGTGGTCGCTTTCGCCGCTCTTGCGGCCGGCGTCTTCCTGACCAGAGGCCTCCATCTCGACGGCCTTTCGGATTGGGCCGACGGCTTCGGAAGCCTCGCCGACCGGGAGCGGATGCTGGAGATCATGAAGGATCCCCGGGCAGGAGTCTTCGGAGTGACTGCCCTGATCCTCTCCTGCCTCGGGAAATGGGTTGTGCTTGTACGGCTCTGGCAGCTTCGGGCCGGGCTCTGGATCCTCGCCGCCTTCGTCGTTTCCCGAACGATGCAGGCCGAGCTTGCCGCCGCTTTCCCCTATGCGAGACGGGAAGGTGGAACGGCCAGGGCTTTTGTGGAAGGTACGAAGCCGGGCCATCGGGTCGGCTCCCTGGTCGCGGCCGCCCTGATCCTCTACGCCCTCTTCGCCCTGAAGGGGCTGGGTGCGCTTGCCCTGGGGGTGCTTACAGGCGAGCTTTTCGGCCTCTGGTGCATGAAGAGGCTGGGAGGGGTCACCGGGGACATCCTGGGGGCGTGCAGTGAGTTCGTGGAGTTCGCGGTTCTGCTCGCAGGGGTCTTCCTCTGGTGAACCTCAGCAAGTCCTGACGGGAAGCTTGCGCGACAACAGCTTCCCTTACGTGCTGACCAGCGCTCGAAAGAACCCGGAAGGATTTGAAGATCCCGCGGGTCCCGGCTAAGACGGTCGGCTCCGGATCGGCGGATTCCGTCAGGGTCGCAGGAGGTCCAGCGGGACGAAGACTTCCTGCTGGCCGATGCAGTAGGGGCCGACGGCGTACTCCCCGAAGCGCACGGTGAAGCCGGCCAGTGCGCCTGACGAGTCGGGCACCGGGTAGAGCATCGAATAGTTCTCCCAGTACGGTCCGGTGCCTCTGTGAATCCACTTCCGGTCCGGCTCCGGACCGAGCCTCGCCTCCAGGGTGTCGCAGACGATCCCTGCGAGCCGTACCAGTTCGGCGGAATCGGCGAGGAGCTCCCTCGAGTCTATCTCGACCCAGCTCTGCGATCCCGGCCCGCCCGAAAGCGCGTATCTGTAGACTATCGTGTGGTCTGCACCGTGGGCTCCGCCCAGGTATTCGTGGTACTCGCTCATGGCCGTGACCATCCCGTCCGGGGAGGGGAGGAGGCGCATCCTCCCGTCTATGGTCAGCAACTGCCACGGCTGCAGCGGACCTTCGGGAAATTCGGCGCAGGCCCTGTCGGCGTTCCCGGCCCTTCGCTCTTCCATGTCGGAGTATACCCTGTCCCAAATGAACTCCAGCCCCGGGACCACGGCGGGGAAATCGAAGGAGTAGGTCCATCCATGGCCGGAATCGGCGAGCGTGATCGCATCCTCGAAGTCCGGGACCAGGGTACACGCAGAGAGGTCGGAGGATGCCGCTGCAGCACCCTGGAATACAAGGAGGGCGGTCAGGATCGTGAGAAGAGACCCTGACGCATGTGCAGTGCAGGGCGAATCCGTCAGGACCGGCATGATTCGGCGCACCTTCCCTTCGAGCAGTTCTGCACGCAGTTGCAGAAGCCGTGGGAGTCGGCGCAGATGCCGCCTCCGTCCGCCATCCCCGGAATGCCCGGAGCGGCGAACGATGATGCCCGGCACTATCGCGACCGGACTCCTCCGACTTGCCATATGATCCCACCATTGAAAAGACCTATTCCGGAGACCGGGCTAGAGCCTCACAAGGGTTCTGGTAATCGAGCCTGACGCGTAGTCGAGCCTCAGGAAGTAGATGCCCGCGGGCACCCCGTCTGCGGCCCAGCGCAGCCCGTTCCTTCCCTCTACGGCATCCCCGTCGTGCAGCACCTCGATCAGCCTGCCGTGCAGGTCGTACACGGCGAACCTCACGGTCCCGGCCGCGGGCAGGCTGAAGGACAGATCGAGAGGGGCCGAGGAGGGGTTCGGGACCGGACGGTCCAGCGTCGGGCGCAGGACGGGCGGCGGGCCCTCCATGCCCGTGATCGTCCATGTCACGACGACCGAGTCGGCGCCCTCGGCGCTGAAGTCGGGGCCGACCGCCTCGACGAACAGAGTCGTCGCAGTCTCCCCGGTATTCCTCAGGAGCTCCGGCACGAAGCACGCATTGTCGGGCGTGCCCCAGAGGAAGGTGCGTGAACCGTCGTCGTCCAGGCGGTAGACATTGTACTGATAGACTTCGTCTGCCGAGCGCGTCCACCGTAGGCGAACCGAGGCGTGGTCGTCGTCGCTCTGATAGAACCCGTCGACCCAGAGGCCCGAGGGAGGAGCCGGAGGATTCGCAGGGCCGTCGAGGAGGCCAAGCCTGCCTATCCGTGCGTCGAAGCCGCTGATCGAGGAAGGCGACACGAACCTCAGGCCGAGGGCTTCCAGCGTGTGGCCGGAGCAGCCGGAGAGGCTGACCGTCTTCAGGTTCCAGCCTGCCTGATATGAGTCGCCGACATCCAGGAAGACCCCCGGGCCCGACGTGTCGTCGAGGTCGAGGGCGATCTGGATCCTGCTGGGCTGCCCCGCCGCGCCGGCCTTGAAGGC
>LKHC01000103.1 GCA_001618605.1 Candidatus Fermentibacter danicus | reverse complement strand
TCGGGAGGCTGCACCATCACGGGCTGGAAACGCCTCTCCAGGGCCGCGTCCTTCTCGATGTACTTCCTGTATTCGTCGAGGGTGGTGGCTCCGATGCAGTGGAGTTCGCCTCTTGCGAGGGCCGGCTTCAGCATGTTGGCCGCATCCACCGAGCCCTCCGCGGCTCCGGCGCCTACCAGGGTGTGCATCTCGTCGATGAAGAGAATGATCCTTCCATCCGAGGAGGTTATCTCGTTGAGGACCGATTTCAGCCTCTCCTCGAACTCGCCCCTGAACTTGGTCCCCGCGACCAGCGCGCCCATGTCCAGTGCGAGCACCCTCTTGTCGCGCAGTCCCTCGGGCGTGTCGCCGGAGGCTATCCTTCCTGCGAGGCCTTCGACCACGGCCGTCTTGCCCACGCCAGGCTCACCGAGCAGAACCGGGTTGTTCTTGCGCCTCCTCCCGAGGACCTGCATCACCCTTCTGATCTCTTCGTCCCGCCCTATGACGGGATCGAGCTTCTGCTGCAGGGCCAGCCTCGTCAGGTCGCGGGTGTACTTATCGAGAGCCTCGTAGTTTTCCTCCGCGTTCTCCGATCCCGCTCTGCTGGCTCCCCTGACCTCCGCGAGCGCCCGGAGGAAGTCGTCGAGCGTGAACCCGGCCGAGGACAGGAGAGCGGTCATCTGACGATCGCCGGATTCATAGAGCCCCATGAACAGGTGTTCGAGGGCCGTGTAATCGTCCTTGAGGCGGGCTGAAGCGCCTTCGGCGGCTGAAAGGGCCTTTCTCAGGCCCGCCGACATGGCCGGCCCGGAACCGCCCGAAACCCTCGGGAGCCTGTCGAGAGCCTGGGATATGGCTTCCCGGAGCTCTCCGGGATCCGCTCCGAGCTTCGACAGGACGGAGCTTACCGTGCTCTCCGGATCGGAGAGGAGCGCCGCTGCAAGATGGAGGCAGGTCACCTCGGAATTGCCGGAAGCGAATCCGATCGCGTCCCGGATCGCCTCCCCGGCCTTTATCGTGTATCTGTCGGTATTCATTTTCTTCCCTTCCGGAACCCGGTTGTC
>LKHC01000102.1 GCA_001618605.1 Candidatus Fermentibacter danicus | reverse complement strand
GAGAGGCATGTGCCTCCGTAGTAGGCGTCGTCCCAGACCAGGTCGGGATGGAGCGGAGTGCCTGCGCTCGTAGAGATCCAGCGCCAGGTCGGCAGGATGTCCTGCAGGGAGAGGTTGCTCCAATCGCCGGTTCTTTCCACTAGGCCGTCTATGGCGTAGATCCCGCCCTGCCCCGTGCTGAAGTTTGTGACGAACGGACACGACCCGATCACGGAGCGGTCGGGCACGTAGTGCGCCATTCCCTTCCACGGATGCGACGTTGCTGTGTTGGACGGGTCGCGGTTGGCCCCGACCCAGAACCTGTTCTCCTTCTGGTAGAAGTCGGCCGGGCCTGTGGAGGAGTTGAAGCACCACTCGGGCCTGTAGAAGCCCAGGGATGTCCTGTGGGCCTCCCCCTCGGGGAAGAGGACGGCCCAGTTCACCGAAGTGTTGTAACCGCTCGCCTCGACGTCGGCACCGGCGAAGAGATCGTAGCGGCTCCTGCCGTAGCTCTCGGCAAGCGTTCCGGAGTTCACCAGACCGGTCTGGTTCCAGTTGAAGTTTATGAAGAACTCGTCGGAGATGACCCCGCCATCGTGGAAGAACATGTCGTTGTTCACGTTGAGGGCGTTCTGCCAGGCTATCGCCCCGTTCTCGATCATGGCGTCGTACCACATGATGTCTATGTCGGAGTTCGTCTGTATGTACTCCATGAAGTCGCGCACCAGGCCTGCGAGCTCGGCGTTTCCTCCGGCGGTCTCCTGGTTGATGAACCAGCCTTCGAACCCGTAGTACTCGGCAGCCTCGATCAGCTTGTCAGCGACTGGAAAGATGTCCCCGTCTTTCTGTACGAGGTTCCACACCCACTCGATCCGCCCGCCGTAGGCGGTCGGGGGAAAGAAGACCGTGCCGTAGACGGGCACGCCGTTCCTGTGGGCGGCGTCGATAACGTAGGGGGCCGGGGCGAGGATGAGCCCCTCGCCGGCGGAGCCGCCCCAGAAGACCATGATGTCGATGTACATCCAGTAGTTTGGCGCGAAGACGTTGAAATCCGGCCGGCCCTGCGAAGGGTTGCTGCTGGTGCCGTACCAGGCGCACAGGGTGGAGATCCGCGCCTCGCCGGGGCGGGCGTGGGGATTGACCTGGATTCCATAGGGAATCCGGGGCGCGAGCGGCACGGATGAGACATTGTAGGGGGCGTCGGGATCGGTGGCCGGGCTCCACGACAGGATCTCGTCCGGATACCAGTAGGAGCAGAGCGGCTGCCCCGGCGGGAACTGGGCCGCGGCGGAGCCGGTGAGGAGCAGGAGGAGCAGATTGGGCAGCGTCTTCATGGCCTCATCCTCCGACGTTGCGGAATACCGAACCTTCCAACGATGTACAGGATAGGGCGGGGACGCGGGGGCGTCCATCCCGCGGGGCATGGCCGCCGGGATCCGATGAGCCGGTACTCCCGGCGTGCGGAGGGTCACGGGGGAAGGACCTTTCAGAAGGCGGTTGCGGAGGGGAAGCAGTAGTTTGGACCAAATGTTAAAAACGATCTGAAAGGGGGGAGATGTTGTTTCTGATCGTGGCGGCGTTGTTCGCGGAGCCACCCGACATGTCCGATGCCGGCCGGGCCGGGCTCTGGCACGCCATGCCCATTGTGGCGTCGGGTTACGCCGGACTCTACGCCCTGTTCGAGGACGGAACCTTCCTGTGGCGCGAGAGCGAGATGGACTGGGCGGCCCGGCTGCGCGAGAGGTCGGGGAGCTGGCGGGTCGAGGGCGACACCCTGGTTCTGACGGTGAGCTCCGAAATGGTATGGGAGGGCGGGACGCTCGTGCCCGCCACGGGTTCCGCGGGGAGCGACTCGGAGCTCACCGGCTTCGCCGAGGTGTACTACGACTACGCCACCCCCGGGGAAGTCAGGCTCGGAGTATCGGCCCCGGAGCCGGCGGAGCCGGAGGACTACCCGGACATGCCCGGGGGCATGCGGCGGATGATCATTGGGGGGGAGGACTACTGGCTGCTTTCCTCCGACCCCGGGACGATCCTGAACCTGGACTGACACCGGCCCGGGCCGTTTCACCCTCCGCCGCGCCGCCGCCTACGGCCGGGCTCGTGCGGCCTTCGGCCGTCTCGACCTCCTTCGTGGCCTCGGACCCGGCCGGAACCGTCCTGCCTTCGGAGGCCAGCACCGCGTCGCGCCCTTCGAGCCGCATCCGCACCGCCCGGGTGGTTCGGCCCAGAGCCGCCGCAATGCTCTCCGGGGCGAGGCCCTCTTCAGCGAGGCGCTTCAGTTCGGCGTCGTCCTCCGGGGACCACTTCTCGAAGGCCTTCGGGTGCAGCCTGTGGATCGCCTCGAGTTCGGCTCTGCGCCTGTCGCCCGATTCGCGGTCGATCACCTCGAGGGCGGACTGGAGGGCCTTGCGGAACTGATCGAGCCCGCTTTCGAACACGACGATCCTGTCGTGCTTCCAGGCGCCGTCCTCCATCTGCCTGCTCTGGGTCATGGAGAGGAACACCCTGCCCCTGCCGGTTTCCCGCACGTCGAAGAAGTAGCCGGACCTGCCCGAAGTGACCCTCTCGCTCCAGATCGTCTGCCTTCCGGTATCCATTGCCGCACCTCCCATACAAACGGTTGTTCACACCTCCATTGTATCCATCCCGGAGGCGAACGCAAGGGGGCACCGGATAACCCCGGCCGGCCTTATTATCCATCGGGCCGGGTTCGTCCCGGCGCTCGACAGCGGAGCCGTTCACCCGCGGAGGGGGTTGCGTGAAGCCTTCGTCCCGTTCCTTCCTGCCCATTGACAGGAAGGGCATGTCCGACCTTGGATGGGATGCCTGCGACGCCGTGATCGTGACGGGCGACGCCTGTGTGGACCATCCATCGTTCGGGGCCGCCGTGATCGGGAGGCATCTCGAATCCCTGGGATACCGCGTGGGAATACTGTCCCAGCCGGACTGGACGAGGCCGGAGAGCTTCCTGGCCCTGGGGGTGCCCCGCCTGTTCATCGGGATCACCTCCGGGGCGATGGATTCGATGGTGAACCATTACACCTCGTTCAACAGGATTCGCTCGGACGACGCCTACACCCCCGGGGGCAGGGCCGGATCGAGGCCGGACAGGGCCGTGGTCGCCTATGCGAATGCGGTGAGGCACGCCATGCCCGGAACTCCGATCGTGCTCGGAGGGATCGAGGCCAGCCTGAGGAGGCTCTCCCACTACGATTTCTGGTCCGACAGGATCAGGAAATCCGTCCTGCTGGACTCACGCGCCGACATACTGGTGTACGGCATGGGGGAGAGGCAGATCGCGGAGATCGCGGCAAGGCTCTCCGATGGGCGCGACCTGAACGGAATCGCCGGGACCGCGGTGTGGGTCGGGGCCTCAGGTGCGACGCCGCCTCCGGGAGCGGTCCTTCTGCCCTCCCACGAGGAGGTGGTCGCCTCACCCCGCGCCTTCATGGCGATGACCCTGGCCGTGGAGGCCGAGGCGAATCCGTGGTGCGGAAGACCTCTCGTGCAGATGTCCGACACGAGGATGGTCCTGGTCCACCCTCCTGCGCCCCCGCTGTCCCGGGAGGAGCTGGATGCGGTCTACGCCCTCCCGTTCACCCGCATGCCGCACCCGTCCTACCGCGAGCCGATCCCCGCCTGGGAGATGATCCGCGACTCCGTGACCGCGGTGCGCGGCTGCGCCGGCGGATGCAGCTTCTGCGCCCTGGGGCTGCACCAGGGGAAGCACATCGTCTCGCGAAGCGAGGAGTCTGTGCTGGCGGAGGTCCGGAGAATAGCATCGAGGGGCTCGTTCAGGGGCACGATCTCCGACATCGGGGGGCCCACGGCCAACATGTACGGCCTGCGGTGCGGGAACCCTGAAGCCGAGAAGAACTGCAGGAGGACTTCATGCCTCTTCCCGTCGGTCTGCCGGAGCTTCCCCACGGACCAGACCGCCTACGCCGACCTCCTGGACGCCGCCGCGGCGGTTCCGGGCGTGAAGCACACACTGGTCGGCAGCGGGCTCCGGCTGGATCTGGCCGCACTCGATCCCGGCTTCGTTCAGAGGCTGGCCCGCGGGCACGTGGGCGGACACCTGAAGGTCGCGCCGGAACACTTTTCCGACAGGGTCCTGCGGCTCATGAGGAAACCGGGAGTCTCCGCGTGGAGGAGGTTNNTGATGGCCGCGTTTCCGGGCTGCACGATGGCCGACATGGAGGAGGCCGCCGCCGAGCTGCGACGCTGCCGCCTCTCGCCCCGCCAGGTGCAGACCTTCCTGCCCACCCCCATGACGCTGGCGACGTGCATGTACGCTACGGGGCTCGATCCGGACTTCGAGAGCATCGAGGTGACGAGGCGCCCGACGGACAAGAGGCGCCAGCTCGACATCATCCTCGGCCTGTCCCGATCGTGCCGGGGCGATTCTGGAACCTGACGGTCCGCCCGGGCTATAGGTGGGTGCCCGGCAGGAGTCGCCCCCAAGGTAAGCGACGCGCAAGGCTACGGTGACCGGCTTGTGGCACAGCACGCAGCAGCCGCACGGCACGAAGCTTCATGTCCAGGGGGAGGGGTGTCTGAACTCCTGTACGGGCAAGGCCAGCCAGCCTTGGAACCATCCATCACCCCTCCCCCGCCCCTCCCCGGGCCGTATAGCCCGGAAAGGTTCCCGTCTCAGCTTCTCACGAGCACTTCGTCAGCCAGGTGCCTCACCCGGTCGGCCGCCTGTTCGACGTATCCGGGGGGATAGGGCGTGATCCCGGAGTAGTCAGGGGAGAGCGTCTTGCCCGGCCTGAACCTCTGAAGGACATAGCGCCTCACCCTGCCGGTCCTCTCCAGCAGCCCGGGCAGGTCGCCTGCCGAGACGATGCCGGGGACGAGCGTCGTCCGGAATTCGTAGTCGGGGATTGATCTGACAAGCTCAATGGACCGGAGCACGTCCTCGAACGAGGCCTTCCCGCCCGTGGCTTTTCCATAGGCCTCGGGGGCGGCCTTCAGGTCCATCGCGACGTAGTCTACGAGATCCATCACCTCGGAAAGCCTGTCGGGCAGGGTGCCGTTGGTGTCGAGCTTGACCGCCAGGCCGGCCTCCGACCTGATCCGGCGCAGGAAGCCCGGCAGGCTGGGCGAGAGAAGCGGCTCGCCTCCGGTTATGCAGACGCCGTCGACGAAGCCGTGCCTCTCCGAGAGCATGCGCACGACCGCGTCCTCGTCCAGGGTGTACTGGCCGGCCAGGATGTCCGGCTTCACAAGTTCGGGATTGTGGCAGAACGGGCAGTAGAGGTTGCATCCTCCGAAGAAGACTACGGAGGAGATCCTGCCGGGATACTCGATGAGGCTGGTGCCCAGGAAGGACCTGATCACTCCGCCGGTGCCTCTTTCCCTGTTCCGGGGCGCTCCGCGCAGGGGCCGGGGCGCCTGCGGGAGTTCACTTCGCCGGCTCCTCCGGGTCTTCCTTCGGAATGTCGACGTACTGCCTGTCCGCGAACTCGGCCTGCTTGCCCCTGTTCCAGTCCTGTACGGGTCTGTAGTAGCCCACGACCCTTGAATAGACTTCGGCCTTCACAGCCTTGATCTTCGCTGCACCGGCGCCTTCGTCAGCCATCTTCGCCAATCCTTCCTATGTGCAGGAAAAGCCTGCCCTGATCCGGGTCGTCCCCGGGGGAGCCGACCCGCCTGAAGCTGCCCTCCGGCAGGTCGACGCCGTCGTCATCCTCCAGGAGTTCGCCGAAGCGTTCGATTTCCTCGTCGGTGTGCGGGAACGGGCAGTAGAAGCACTCGCCCGGAACGTAGCCGTGAACGGGACAGATCGAGAACGTCGGCGTGAAGCTGAAGTACGGCAGCTTGAACCGCGTTACGATCTTCCTTGCGAGATCCTGTACCATCCTCCAGTCCGAGATCGCCTCGCCTATGAACACGTGCACCACCGTGCCTCCGGTGAACATCTCCTGGAGCGGATCCTGATGGGTCAGCAGGCTGAAGATGTCCGTCCGGTCGTTTACGGGCGGATGCACCGAGTTGGTGTAGTAGGGGCTCGTGGAGCCCATCGTAAAGATCCCCGGGAAGCGCTCGAGATCCTTCCGGGCCAGCCTGTACGAGGCACCTTCGGCGGGGGAGGCCTCGAGGTTGTAGAGGTTGCCGGTCTGCTCCTGGAACTCCGACAGCGTGTCCCTCATGAAGCCGAGCACCTCGACGGCCCATTCCGCGGAGGACGGATCGAGGATGCCCCTGCCCAGAAGGTTTCGGCAGGCCTCGTTCATCCCCAGGAGCCCGATGGTGGAGAAGTGGTTGGCCCAGTAGAAGCCGCTGGTTCGCTTGATCGTGCCCAGATAGTGGCGGGTGTATGGATACAGCCCCCTGTCGGTGAGCTCCTCGACGGCCCTCCTCTTGAGTTCGAGCGAATCCCTCGCGATCTCCATGACCTGGCGCAGCCTCGCGAAGAAATCTGCTCCGCCGCCGCCTCTGGAAAGCCATGCGATCCTGGGGAGGTTGATCGTCACGACCCCGATCGAACCGGTGAGCGGATTGGAGCCGAAGAGCCCGCCGCCCCTCTTCCTCAGCTCCCGGTTGTCGAGGCGCAGACGGCAGCACATGCTGCGGGCGTCCTCCGGGTCCATGTCCGAGTTCACGAAGTTGCTGAAGTAGGGGATGCCGTACTTGCCCGTCATCTCCCATATCGGCCTCAGCTTCTCGTCCTCCCATTCGAAGTCGCGCGTCAGATTGTAGGTGGGGATGGGGAAGGTGAAGATGCGCCCCTTCGAGTCCCCCTCCATCATCAGGCCGGCGAAGACCGAGTTGAGGAGGTCCATCTCCTCCTGGAAGGATCCGTACTTCCATCCCGTGGGCTCGCCGCCCAGGAACACCTCCTCCTCCGCCATCCCGTGTGGCACGCGCAGGTCCATCGTGATGTTGGTGAAGGGGGTCTGGAAGCCGACCCGGGTTGGGATGTTCACGTTGAAGAGGAACTCCTGCAGCGCCTGCCTCACCTCGACGGCGGAGAGGTTGTCCGCCCTTATGAACGGCGCGAGCAGGGTGTCGAAGTTGGAGAAGGCCTGCGCCCCTGCGGCCTCGCCCTGCAGGGTGTAGAAGAAGTTCACGATCTGGCCCAGGGCGGTGCGGAGGTGCCTCGGCGGAGCGGACTCGATCTTGCTCCTGGCGCCTCTGAATCCGTTATGGAGCAGCTCGCGGAGATCCCAGCCCACGCAGTAGGGCCCCAGGATGCCCAGGTCGTGGATGTGGAAGTCGCCGGTGTCGTGGGCCTCCTTGATAGCCGGGGTGTAGATGCGGCTGAGCCAGTAGCGGGCGGTTATCGAGCTGGAGAGGTAGAAGTTGAGCCCCTGGAGGGAGTAGTTCATGTTGGAGTTCTCGTTTACCCTCCAGTCCTCCTTCCCCAGATAGTCGCCCACGAGGCTGTCGATCCCTCCGATGAGCCTGCCGACGTCCTTCGCCTCGCTGCGCTTCTCGCGGTACAGGATGTACTGCCTGGCGGCCGCGGTGAGCTTGCGGAGGACGAGCGTCTCCTCCGTGAAGTCCTGGATCTGCTCCACCGTGGGGATTGTTCCCTTGTGGAAGAAGCTCATGTAAAGAGCCGCCTCCACCTGGTCCGTTATGTCGGCGGCGTTCTCGACGGTTCCCGACGAGGCCAGGGCGGCCTCTATCGAGCGGAGTATCTCTACACGGCTGTAGCCGACGACATCGCCAGCGGTCTTTCTTACAAGCCAGTCCATCCTGCGGCGTTCTCCAATGGAAGATCGACCCCCGGTTTCCATAAGCCCCGGGGGATAATAGCCCGGACGCATTCTCCGTCAAGCCCGAAAGCACAATATGTTGTGGCCTCGGAGCGGCCGATCGACTATATGTTGCAGCATGATGCCCGGGAAGAGATAAGGTATGCCTGAACGCCCCCGAGAAGTGCCGAGCCCGTGGTCCCGGGCGGTGCCGCTCGGGCTCGCCGCCGTTCTCCTATGGTCGACGGCCGCAACGGCCTTCAAGCTGGCGCTCCGCTCCGCGAGCCCGTGCATGGTCGTGCTGATTTCCTCCGCGTTCTCCCTGGCCTTCCTGGCCGTCTGGAACGCCGTCGCACGAACCCGCCCGACGAGGGCCGATTTCCTGTCCGCCCTGCCGCGTGGTTTCCTGAACCCGTTCGTCTACTACCTGGTCCTGCTGGAAGCCTACGACAGGCTCCCGGCCCAGGTCGCCATGGTCGTGAACTACATGTGGCCGGTCATGCTCGTGCTGATGCACTCCGTAATTAAGTGGAGGAGGCCCGGGGCGGTCGATTTGTCGGCGATGGCGGTGAGTTTCGGGGGGGTTGCGGTTCTCGCCCTGCTGCAGCCCCGGGGGACTGGAAGCATGGATGCCGTCGGACTGGCCCTGGCTCTGGCCAGCACCGTGATCTGGGCCGGCTACTGGCTGCTGAACCTCGGGAGCGGGTCCGGCGGATCGTCCGATTCCGCCGGACTGATGGCGGCCTTCGCGTGGGGAACGCTGTTCCTGCTGCTGTTCGCGCTGGCCTCCGGCCGGTTCGAGACGCCCCGTGCTGGAACCGTCCTCGCCTGTCTCTGGATCGGCCTCTTCGAGATGGGCCTGACCTACATCGTCTGGTCGAGGGCGCTGGCCGTGGCCCGCGACCCGGCGGAAGTGGGGAATCTTATATACATCACGCCGTTCCTGTCGCTGGGATTCATAGCCGTCGTCCTCGGGGAGCCGCTCAGGCCCGCCACTCTCGCAGGGCTCGTGCTGGTCCTGGCGGGGATTCTCATCGGCAGGAGGTTCTCCCGCGGGGAGGCGGCCCGGTCCTGAAAAGGGTCGCTCATCCTGCGCTGCCGGCCATCGACACGAACCGCGAAGCAGGAGCCAGCCAGTCCCCGGCGGCCCGGCGGACCATCTCCGGAGTCACCGCGAGGGTGGCCGCCGCGCTCGAGACATCCGAATCCAGCGGTCTGCCCGTCGAGGCGGAGAAAAGCAGATAGCTCGCCAGCGAGTCGTAGTCGTGCAGATTCATCGCCTTCCTGCCCACGGCGGAGGCCTTGAACAGGTCGAGCGTTCTTCCGTCGAACGGCTCGGAACGGGCGCCGTCGAGTTCCTGTTCCAGAATCTCCAGCGCCCTGTCGGCATTCTCCTCGGCCGTAGCGAAATAGGCCATGAACCTGCCCTGTCTCGCAGTGGCGAGGTGTTCGCATCCTACGTGGTACGCCATCCCGTGCTGCTCTCTTATCCTGTTCTCCAGCCTGGAGTTCATGCCGCCGCCGAGGATCGCGGAGAGCAGCCTGAAGGCGTGGAACTGCTCCGAATCCCTCACGGGGGCTTCCGTTGCCAGCAGCACGACCGTCTGGGTTCTGTCCTCCATGACCGTGCGGACGCGGGTGCCCCGCTTCGGAACCGCTGCAATGTTGAACCGCCGCGGCTCCGTAACGGGATCACGCCAGTCGCCTAATGCCGCTTCGACCTCCGACATCAGATCGTTCTCGTCGAAGGCGCCGACAGCGACGAGGAAGGCGCCGGAGGGTCTGGAACAGTCCGCATGGAAGGAGACTGCATCGTCCCTGCCTATCCTGGAGAGGGATTCCCGGGTGGGGACGGCGGCGGCCTCCCTGGGCTCGCTCATTTCGAAGGAGAGGCGTTCGAACGCCGCTCCGAAGGGGGTCTCCGCCCTGTGTCCGAGTTCGGCGATCTTCTCCGCGACCACCCTGTCCAGATCGGCCTTGCGGAATGCCGGCCTTCTGAACAGGTCTGACAGATAGGCCAGCCCCTCACGGATGTCGCCGGGCCGGATGCTCATGGCTCCGAAGGTGAAGTCCTGATCGGCTTCGTGGGCGAATCTCGCCCCTATCCTCTCCAGCCTCCTGTTGAAAACAACGTAGTCCTCGGATTCGGTGCCGTAGGACATCGTCTCGGTCGTGACCGCAGCGAGCCCCGCCATGCCCGGGGGGTCCATGCCGACGGCCATCGGCGTCGACAGACCTATCGAGACCAGCGGGAAGGTGTCGTCCCTCTTCATCAGCACGGTCAGCCCGTTCGCGAGCCTTTCGGTGACAGTGCCCGAGCTGACGCTCCGGGAGGGGGCCCGGAGCATCTCCGGGGGAATGTCGGCCTCAAGGATGTCGATGGAATCGGGAGGGGCTATGTCCCCCGCGCCTCTGTCCGTGGCGAAATCCACAGCCTCCCTCCCCGAGCCGGACGGGACGAGTTCGGTTATGAACGCCCTCTCCGGATCGAGCCATCTGAGGCAGGCTTCCCTGAGTTCCGCCGGTGTCGCGGCCTGGATCCTGCGGGACGACTCCCCGGCGAGGAACATGTTCCCGCTGACGAGGAGCGGGATGGAAAGCAGTCCTGCCGCCCCCGTCGGGCTGGAGTGCGCACTGAGGTCGGTCATCTCGAACTGGACCCTCAGGTTCTCGAAATCCTCCTCTGGAACCGTGGTCCCGGTGAGCCGCCGGATCTCCTCCATGACCAGCTCCTCCACCTGCCGGGCGTCGGAGCCAGGGTAGAGGGAGGTTCTTACCTGGAGCAGGCCGGGGCAGGCGGAGGACATGGTGTCGGCGGACACGCTCAGGGCAAGGCCTCCGTGTACGAGAAGCTCGTCGAGCATGCTCGTCCTGGTTCCCGACAGCCGGTAGCAGGCCATCTCCAGGAGCGGCGCGTCAGGGTGTCCGGCGGGAGGGGCGGGGAAGGAGACGGTCAGTCTCGGTATCTCAGAGGGATGGCTGACTGATGTCCTTCCAGGAGCGCCCCACGGCGAATCTTCGACGGGATAGGGAACCCTGCCTCCGGGCTCCATCGAACCGAAGGCCGCCTCCACGGCGTCCTCGACCTCGGCGGGGTCGACGTTCCCGGCGACTGCGACCACCATGTTCCCCGGGTTGTAGAACTCGGAATGGAACGCCTGTGTCGAACCGGAGTCGAACGAGGAGATGTCCGGGGCATATCCGACGATCGGATTGCGGTACGGATGGGAGGGGAAGGCCTGGAGCATGTGGGCCTCGTCCAGGAACCCCGCCGCGCTCTCTAGCGAGGACGTCCGCCTCTCCTCCAGGATGACCGTCCTCTCGCGGGCGACCTCGTCGGGGTCGAAGACGGGATTCGAGTGCCTGTCGCCCTCCAGTTCGATCGCCGCGCGGACGCCGCCTGCGGGCAGCAGTTCGTGATAGCAGGTGTAGTCCCGTGCCGTGTAGGCGTTCGCCCAGCCTCCGTAGCCCTGTATGATCCCCCAGAAGCGGCTTCCGGAGAACCTCCTGGTGCCCTTGAAGAGCATGTGCTCTATGAAATGGCTCAGCCCGCGGGCGCCCTCCCGTTCCAGAACAGATCCCGCCCTCACGCACGTCAGTACGGCGGCAACGGGGGTGAAGGGCATGGGGAGGACGATCAGCTCGAGGCCGTTGCCGAGCTTGGATGTGCGGACCGTTTCTCGGAGATCCAAGTGAGACTGCCTTTCGATGGCGGCGCGCCGGGGCGGGCAGGCCTCAGTCGAGTAGAACCGTTCCTGCCGACCCGACGATTCCGCCGTCTGCGGAGTGGAGAACCACGAAATAGACACCGGGAGGCATCCCGGGCATTCCGATCGTGATCCCCTCGCCATGCTCGGACAAATCGAGCGGGCCCTCCCGCGAGACGACCCTCCCTGCACAGTCGACGACCTCGATCGAAAGATCATTCCCGGGGAAGAGGTTCGCAAACTGCAGCCGGATCGATCCCCTGCACGGGTTCTCCACCCGGATGCAGGGCGGTTCGACGGGCCCCGGTCCCTCCACTCCTCCCGTTCCCCGGATTCGGATTACGAGGGTATGCCGCCCCGGAGACAGGGCGGGGAGTATGACGAACAGTCTGGAACTCCTCCGGTCGAAGGGGAGGGAGGCTCCGTCGAGCGTCACGTCGATGACTTCGAAGGCGCCGGGGATGTCCGCCGCCATCGTCTGTCCCGCCGCGGCGCCGCCCGAGAAGTCCGCCGTGATCGAGTCGCCCGCCCGGAAGATCGAGGAGAATCTCAGGCGGGAGGCATCCTGCAGGAACCTGCCGTACTCCTCGGGGAAGAGCCAGCCGAAGTGCGGCATCTCCTCGAATACGGTGCAGATGCTGTCGATGGCGGCATATACCGCGGGATTGCCCCAGCCCAGCATCCTGTCGGGATGGCTTCCGAGGAGGGCGTGCTTGCCGCGCGCGAGGACCGTTTCCGCATAGGAGTAGGGGGCGGGGGGATAGTCGCCCCACCAGACGGTGTTCGTCCCCCAGATCTCGCCGCCCGGCTCGACGTAGTGGGAGAGGTACTGGTCGAGGAAGGGTTCGCCGCCCATCTGCTCGTACCATCTTATCCCGTTGCAGTACAGGTCGAAGTCGTGTGCGGCGAGAGCCGCGAGTCCGCTCTGGCTGGTGCGGTGGCCGGGGAACCTGAAGGCCCTGATCAGGGTGGTGTCGAGGCCCGTGGCGGCGAAGTCGGCCATCATCACCCGGAAGCGTTCGAGGTGCTCGGCCGGTTCGTATGTGATGAACTCGTGGAACGGGTCCCAGGCGGAGTCGGGCGACGGGGTGTGATGATAGCCGTGGGAGCCCAGCGTGACCTGGCCCGCCCAGGGATACGCATCGTCCTGGATGTTGCGGAGCCACCGCCTGTAATCGGGAGTAGCGAAATCGGCCAGCCTCCAGACCGAGTGCCAGTGCGACCAACTGTCTTCGTAGCCGGGTTCGGCCCACATCGAGTCGCAGTTGGGCGCCAGGATCGCATCCGGCAGGACGATCCAGTTCATCTTCATCTCGGGGTGGCTCTCCAGCAGGGAGATGAGCCTCGCGGACACCCACTCCCCGCCCGTGGACGATTCCGAGAAGGCCCAGAGGGTGGTGTCGGGCGGGTGGCGGAAGGGGAGGTCGTCCAGTATCCATGATGCGGATCTCTCCAGCCCCGACGGGTGGGCGGACAGGTAGACCGGGATGAATCCCGGTTCCAGGGCTATTCTCATGTAGTACTCGGACTCGTATCCCACGGGGAGTACGGAGTGCAGGTACGGCCCCACTGCCGTCTCCCTCGGGGGCTCGGTGTCGAAGAACCGGAACGAGAGGCGGGGCCGGCCGGGCGGGGCCGCGTCCTCCAGCGCCAGTATGGCCAGGGCCGGATTGGGGAAGACGAAGCACGCCTCCAGGAGGCCGTCCGATCTTGCCGCCCTGACCACCTGATCGCCGGAGATGCGGTACAGCCAGCGGGCTCCCGTCAGCCCGACCACCCTGTCCAGTGCGGACTGGTTCGAGAACGAGACTGTGTTGAAGGCGGAAAGATCCATCTGCATTTCGAGGGGGGATCCGATCGAGGCCTGACCTGCGGCTTTGAGGCCGACCTGGACCTCCATCCCGCGGCCTGCGAGCCTGTACGAGACCTGGATCGAGACGGGGAGCAGTCTGGATCCACTCGACAGGCCGGGCGACGTGAAGACCGCCTCGGTGTCCGATAGAGCCGTGAGGGTTCCGTCCATCGGGATCAGGTCGCCCGAGTGGATCGCGCAGAACCAGCCCCCTCCCACGAGGTTTATCCCGGTGGAGCGGTCCGTGAACATGGTCACGGAGCCGGCCGGAGCGCCATGCCAGGTGGAGGTGATGCGGACCTCCACCTCCCCGTTGTCGAGAACGACCTGGCCGTTGTCGATGATCCCTGCGGCGCCCGCCGTCGATCCATAGGAGACGGCCGTCAGAAGAGCGAGCAGCATCATTTCCACCCCGTTCCCGTCAGTCTGCGCCGGGTTTCATGAGTCAGCCGGCGCCCGGTCCGGGGAGACGAACCGGCGCCCGGCTCCGGAGCGTCCCCTCCCGGTCTTTCTCGAAACTGTACAGGGCGTTCGGGCATGAGGGCAACCGTCGCAACGGAGACTGCGACGGACCCCGGGGAAATCGGAACGGCTGCCGGGAGGGCTGCTTTCATGTCGATTCTCCAGTCCGGTCGTCGTTCGCCTCGGGTTGCACAGGCACCTTCCCCGGGAACATAATCGGTTTTACCTGAGGCTCCTCAGGAGGTCTGCATGGATCGCACACGATCAGTGTTCGTCACGGGCGGGGTTGTATCCTCTCTGGACAAGGGCGTCACCGCCGCCTCGATCGCCCTGCTTCTCAGGCAGCGCGGCTGCAATGTCGCACTCCGGAAGCCGGCTCCGCACCCGCTCTTCGCGGGCTTCGTCGCGGCCGCTTCGCAGGGGGCGGGCGGATGAAACTCCATGAATACTGCGGCCTTTGCGGCGTGGTAGGCGACAGCGAGGCACTTGCCCTGGTCGCCGAAGGGCTGCACGCCCAGCAGCACAGGGGGCAGGAGGCGGCCGGAATCCTCGTAAGAACGGACTCCGGCCTCGAGGTCCACAAGGGGCTGGGCCTGATCGCCCAGGTAATGGCTTCCTCCCCGGAATCCTGGAGGACATGCGGGATCACGGCGGCGATGGGCCATGTCAGATACGGAACCGTCGGCAGCAGATCGGTTCTGAACGCACAGCCTTTCCTGGTGAGCATGAGCGGCATTCAGACCGGCATCGCCCACAATGGAACCATAACGAACGCATCCAGGCTGAGGGCCGAGCTGGAGAGACAGGGCGCGATCTTCCAGACCAACTCCGACACCGAGGTCGTCCTCCATCTGATGGCCCGCAACCTGGAGGCCACGGGCCACGATCTGAGGGCTTCCATGGAAATGGCGCTGGAGGTGCTCGAAGGGGCCTACTGCCTCCTCATCATGACCCCGGATCAACTGTACGCGGTCAGGGACCCACTCGGATTCAGGCCGTTGAACCTGGGCCGGATTTCGAGCGGAGGCTGGGCCGTTGCCAGTGAGACGATCGCATTCCCCCTGTGCTGCGCGGAATACGTGAGGGAGATCGAGCCGGGGGAGATCCTGTGCCTTCCCTTCGACGCATCCGGGCCATCGTCCCGGAGGTTCGGCTCCCGCACGGGCCTCTTCGGGAACAGGAACAGGCTGGCCCAGTGCATCTTCGAGCATGTCTACTTCGCCAGGCCCGGCAGTCGCGTGTTCGGAGACAGCGTGTATCACGTGCGGATCAGGATGGGCGCCCAGCTCGCGAAGGAGGCTCCCGCCGACTGCGACGTGGTCCTGCCCGTCCCCGACAGCGGTATGTTCGCAGCGATAGGCTACTCGAGGGAGCTGGGGATCGATTTCGACATGGGCTTCACCCGGAACCACTACGTCGGCCGGACTTTCATCGATCCCGCCACTGCGAGGCGTGCGGCCATGGTCACGCGCAAGCTCCAGCCGATCCCCGAGGCGGTCAGCGGGAAGCGGATCTGTGTGGTGGAGGACAGCATAGTGCGTGGGACCACCAGCAGGGCCAGGATCAAGGCTCTCCGCGAGGCCGGCGCCCGCGAGGTCCACATGAGGGTGAGCTGCCCCCCGCATAGATTCGGCTGCTTCTTCGGGATCGACTTTCCCGAACCGTCGCAGCTCATAGCGAACAGGTACAGCATTGAGGAGATCACCAGACTGCTCGATCTCGACTCCCTCGCATACCTGTCCAGGGACGGGATGCTGAGCTGTGTGAGTGCGCACGCGCCATGCGACTACTGCACGGCATGCTTCAACGGAGATTATCCCGTGACCCCGCCCGAGCCCGGCGGGATTGCGAGATCCTGCGGAGGATAGAGGAATGACTGTTTCCCATCCCAGTGGAGTGTCGATCCTGGACTTCGGATCCCAGTACACGCAGCTCATCGCACGGAAGATCAGGGAGGCCGGCGTCTATTGCGAGGTCTTCCCGGGAAACGCCCCGCTGGATACCATCATGTCGATCCGGCCCTCCGCCCTGGTGCTTTCAGGAGGGCCGGGCAGCGTCTATGACGAGGCATCCCCGCGGCCCGTCCCCGGAGTCCTGGACTCCCATCTTCCGATCCTGGGCATCTGCTACGGGATGCAGCTCCTCGCGCTGCACGACGGAGGAACCGTCGAGGGAGGCTCGGGCCGCGAGTACGGGCCCGCCGTACTCGACCCGGTTCCCGGTTCGGCCCTGCTGCTGGGTGTCGGTAGCGGTCTCACCGCCTGGATGAGCCACGGCGACCACGTGACAGCCCTGCCCCCGGGGTACTCCGTTTCCGCGACCACCTCCTCTATTCCCATAGCGGCCATGGAGAACCACTCCCGCAGGCGCTACTGCGTCCAGTTCCACCCCGAGGTGGCCCACACCGTCTCCGGCGCCCAGATCCTGTCGAACTTCCTCTTCTCGCTGTGCGGCATCCTGCCGGACTGGAACATGGCGGCATACAGGCATGAGGCCGTGGAGATGATAAGAGCGGAGGCCGGCCCCGAGGGAAGGGTGATTCTCGGGCTTTCCGGGGGGGTCGACTCCTCCGTTGTGGCGGCCCTGCTCCACGAGGCCCTGCCGGGCAGGTTCACCCCGATATTCGTCGATACCGGGCTTCTCCGGAAGGGCGAGAGGGAATCGGTGGAGGAGACGTTCCGGGGGCACTTCGGGATGGACCTGGTCTGCGTGGACGCATCCTCGCGCTTCATAGGCGCCCTCGATGGGGTGACCGATCCCGAACGGAAGAGGAAGATCATCGGCAGGGTCTTCATCGAGGTGTTCGAGGAGGCTGCCGGCCGTGTCGGCGGCGTGACCCACCTCGCACAGGGCACCCTGTACCCCGACGTGATAGAGAGCGTTTCCTTCAAGGGCCCCTCCGCGACCATAAAAAGCCATCACAACGTTGGCGGGCTGCCGGAGCGCATGAAGCTCGGGCTCATAGAGCCCCTCCGCGAGCTCTTCAAGGACGAGGTGAGGAATCTGGGAAGGGAGCTCGGGCTGCCGGAGAACATCCTGGGGAGGCATCCCTTCCCCGGCCCGGGCCTGGCCGTCAGAATACCCGGCCCTATCACCAGGGAGGATCTGGACCTGCTGAGGGAGGTCGATGCGGTCTTCATCGACCACCTCGTCCGGGAGGGCCTCTACGATTCCATCTGGCAGGCATTCGCCGTGCTTCTTCCCGTGCGCACGGTCGGGGTGATGGGCGACAGGAGGACCTACGAAAGGGTGGTGGCCCTCAGGGCGGTTACGTCCATGGACGGCATGACGGCGGACTGGTTCCGGATGGAACCCGAGCGGATGGCCGCCATATCGTCCGAGATTGTCAATAAGGTCAGGGGCGTGGGCAGGGTGGTCTACGACATCTCATCGAAACCGCCCGCCACGATCGAGTGGGAGTGAGGTCAATGGGCCGTTCAGTCAGACACTCAGTCGGAAGAGAGATGCGCAGTTATGCCGGGATGCTGTTGGGTTCCGTCCTGTACGGCGCCGCCAACTCCTGGTTCCTGTTCCCGTTCCAGGTCGCTCCCGGCGGAATAGGCGGGCTGTCCCAGATCCTCTACAGATACACTTCCATGCCCGAGGGCTTCTGGATGCTGTGTCTGAACGTTCCGCTCTTCATCCTCGGATGGGTCGCCCTAGGCAGGCAGTTCGGCCTTAAGAGCTTCATCGCCACGATGATATCCACGGGGATGTGCTGGGTGTTTATGCCGTCCCACTTCACCTTTCTGCCGGACTACGCCGATCTGGTGCACAACATCGCGTCCCCGGGGGAGCCGCCGAGGCTGGCCTTCTTCCTGAGCGGCAGCAACCCGGTCGACGTACTGCTGGCGAGTATCGCGGGCTCGACAATGCTCGGCATCGGTCTCGGATTGATCTTCAAATCCGGCGGGTCGACCGGCGGAACGGACATTCCCGTGGCGATTCTCCGGAAATACACCGGCCTCTCGATCAGCAGCGGCTACTGGATCGTGGAGTCGCTGATAATCCTGTCGGCCGGGTTCGCCTTCTCCAACGCCCCCCTCGTCATATGGGCCTATATGAACCTCTTCCTGTGCTCCCGGGTGACGGACCTCGCGGCGGAGGGCATGCCCTACGTAAAGGCGGCCTTCATCATGTCGTCCAGGTCCGACGCCCTGCGGGATGCGATACTGGACGAACTGGACCGTGGCGTCACCCTTCTGAAGGCCGAGGGCGGCTTTTCCAGGAAGCCGAAGGAGGTGATCTACGTCTGCGTTCACAGGAGGCAGGTCCGGGAGCTGGAAGAGATAGTCCGGAGCGTGGACCCTCACGCCTTCATGGTGCTGCACGATGCCCACGACGTGATGGGATACGGCTTCAGGCGGAGGACTCTCGCCTTCGAGGATCAGCACGATTGACAGCACTTTCCTGCTGCGATATGACGACTGACGATTCCGGCGCGACCGGCGCCGTCTTTCCTTCCACGCACGTCCGGAAACCTGGAGGGTATATGAAGAGAATCCTGCTTGCATCCGTCTGCGTCCTGTCGCTCTCCTGCGGTTCAGATCCCACAGGAGGGGGAGGAGTCGCGGACGAGGATTACTTCCCCCACCGGAGCGCGTCCTTCTGGAGCTACGACAGGGTCGGATCCGTGGATACCCTGGGCGGCGAGTACCAGTTCAGGGGACGCAGACTCGAGACCGTCACCGGGCAGGAAGAGCATGGCGGGGCCGATCTGATCCTGTTGACCTCCGTTGGATACGACACACTCTACGCCGCCGGTATGGACTCGATCTTCGTACCGATCGGAGGGGTCGCCGCGCTCAAGATAGGCGACACGGGCGTATGGACATACACCGACACGCTCCTGACCGATTCGATCCTGATCGTCCAGTTCCCGCTGGCGGAAGGCGCACAGTGGATGGCCCACTCCAATCCGGATGTATACGGAGAGGTGACGGCCATGGACGAGACGATAACCGTTCCGGAAGGCACGTTCGACGGTGTTCTCCACGTGTCTCTGGGGATGGACTCGTTGCTCCTGTCCATGGATCAGGAGTTCTGGTTCGCGCCCGGGGTCGGTTGCATCAGGCGTGTCACCTGCATCAGCGCCGGCGGCGCGGTGACTTTGTACGAACTGGAGGAATCGCTCAGGGACCATCTGGTCTACTGAAGCCGGCATGATCCGGATTGTCGGAGGATTGCAGATCGGGATGCTCCGCTTGATCCCTGAGACCGCGCAATCGGCTTGTCCGCTTCCTGCGGGGACATCGACGCCGGAGGGTTGGCCGCCCCGGGGCTGCAGGCCGGGCGGGAACGCTTCCAACGGCGGTTGTGCCGTTCAGGATACACGGGAACACCCGCAGGACCGCTGACGGGGATGCTTGAGAAAGCCGGCGCCTGATGCGCCTCTTCGACACACACTGCCACCTGACCGAGGAGCCTCTCGCATCCGATCTCCGGGGAGTTCTTGCAAGGGCCAGGGAGGCCGGAGTGGAGGAAGTACTCGTGCCGGCCTCCGGGCGGGCTTCATGGGGCGCCGTGACGGCCATGCGTGACCTGCCCGGTGTGCATACCGCCATCGGGCTGCACCCCTGGTTCGCGCAGGAAGGCGTGGACAAGGTCGAGCTGGAGGATGTCCTGGCCCGTCACTCCTGTGTCGCGATCGGGGAGATCGGTCTCGACCTCGCGGTCGACAGCCCTCCCGCCGATGTCCAGATCAGGGTTCTCGAAACCCAGCTCTCGGTCGCCTGCGATATGGATCTTCCGGTGCTGCTCCACTGCAGGAAGGCCTTCACGGAACTCACGGACGTTCTGAAGAGCTATCTCCCGGGCCTGAGAGGCCTGCTCCACGCCTTCTCGCGGTCGCCCGAGGTCGCCGAGCCGTTCCTGGAAGCCGGCTTCTACATCGCCTTCGGAGGCGCCGTGACAAGACCGGGAGCCGCACGGGCGCGAGCTTCCGCCGTTCATGTGCCCCCGGATCGTCTTCTGCTGGAAACAGACGCCCCGTCCATAGGACTCGACGGGATACACGCAAGGGACGTGGAGCCGCGCCACGTCCGGGATGTGGCTGCGGCGGTGGCTTCCCTGAGGGGAACCACCCCGGAAGCAGTGGCCGGGCTGACGACGGCCAACGCCAGGAGGCTGTTCCGGCTTGAGTGAGGCCGCCTTCGCCAGGACGCTCGAGTTCTTCGGGCGTGAGGCCTTCGACAGGATCAGACGGTCTTCCGTGGCCGTGATCGGACTCGGCGGCGTGGGCGGCCACGCCGCGGTCGCCCTCGCAAGGAACGGCGTGGGCCGGCTGCTCCTGGTCGATTCCGACGTAATCACGGAGAGTTCGCTGAACAGGAGCCCATTCGCTCTGCCCGGGGACATCGGCAGATACAAGGCCGAACTGCTGACTGAGCATGTCTCGGCCGCCTGCCCCGGGACGCAGGCCACGCCGCTCGTTCTCTTCGTCGATGAAAACGAGACCGCTGCGATCCTCGGCTGGAAGCCCGATCTCGTGATCGATTCGATAGACTCCCTCAACCCAAAGGTCTCGCTCCTCGAAGCATGCGTCAGGGCCGGCGTCCCGGTACTGAGCAGCATGGGCGCCTCCCGGAGGCTCGACCCGTCGAAGCTGAGGATAGACGACATCTCGAAGACGAGCGGCTGCCCGCTGGCGAGAAAGGTGCGATCCTATCTGGGCCGGAGGGGGATTCGTTCAGGGATACGCTGCGTCTTCTCGACGGAGGTTCCGCCCGTGGAGGCCGGACCTCCCGACGGGAGCGAGATGCTGGAGAGGCGGGGACGCGTACGCAGGCGCCTGCCGGGGATAGGTCCTCTGCCGGGCATCTTCGGTTACGCCTGCGCAGCCGAGGCTCTTCGCCTTCTTGCCAGTCCGGTGTCAGAGGAAAAAACGTCAAATACGCAAAAAAGCAGCGTTACATCGCCACAATAATTCAAGTGGAAATGACCTGATGCGTCACATACCATGTGGCATCAAGCAGATAGGATTCCTGTCTTGCATTGATAAGGAAAGATATATGTACGAAAATCATCTAATCCTGCGTATTTGACGTTTTTTCCTCTGACACCGGATTGTGGCGGGAACGTGTGGGAATCGAACCCACCCAGGATGGTTTGAGCACCCGGCGCCGGATTTGAAGTCCGGGAGGGACACCAGCCCCCTTCCGCTCCCGCGTGTCTGGAAAATGCGTTCCCGCCGATCCGTGTCAAGTATCGCTCGCACCCCATGAGCCCCGGCTAATCGCTGGCCGAGGGGGGCGGCGGGAATGACGCCGGGGTAAGGATCGAGCCGGAGCCTAGGTCCACCAGGCCACGAGGCCCGGTTCCACGATAGTACCGAATCGCCGGTGGCTCGGCAGGACTCTCACCGTGAAACCCTGTGTTCCGGTCCTCGTGCATGCGAAGGACCCGGAAAAGACCATTCTGCCGTCCTCCATGCCGTTGAACGACATCCTGTCCGACATGGTGTCTTCCGGACCCTCGTCGCCCCTGTAAAGGCCGGACCTTATCTCGACGGAGAGATCCCCGGGCTCGAGCCCGTCCGCATACATTACGACCTTAACGGGAACCACATCTCCGACGGTGACAGGGATGTCCTCGCCGGGGGATTCCACCCTTTCGACGCGGACGGTGCGCCATGCCGACCTGATCCTGTCCTTCCAGGCGGACAGTTCCTTCGCCCCGGCCCATGAGTCGGCTGCAAGAGCCTCCCAGCCGTCGAAGGCAGGGATGTAGTAGCGGTCGGAGTATTCGGCAAGCATCCGGTTCGTGTTGAAGAACGGACAGATCGTCCTCATGCAGTTCTTCATCATCGAGATCCATCCACGGGGAAGACCGTCGGCCTGCCTGTCGTAGAACAGCGGGGCGATCACGTTCTCGATCATGTCGTACAGGGCCTTGGTCTCTACGCGGTCCTGCGTCTCGGGGTCGGAATAGGTCTCCCCGCGCCCCACCAGCCAGCCGATCCCGGGCGAGTAGGCTTCGTCCCACCATCCGTCGGGGACGCTGCAATTCAGCACTCCGTTCAGGGAGGCCTTCATCCCGCTGGTTCCACTCGCCTCCAGCGGCCTTCTCGGGACGTTCAGCCAGACGTCGACACCCTGCACGAAGTGCCGGGCCATGTCCATGCTGTAATCCTCGAGATAGACCATCCTGCCGTAGAACCCCTCCTTCATGCTCTGATGGACGATCTGGCGGATCAGCTCCTTGCCGCCGTCGTCGTGCGGATGGGCCTTGCCGGCGAAGACGAGCTGGATGGGCCTGTCCGGATGGCCGAGGAGCTTCGCGAGTCTCTCCGGGTCCCTGAGAAGGAGGGTGGCCCGCTTGTAGGTCGCGAACCTTCTGGCGAACCCGATCGTCAGCACGTCCGGATTGAGCACGGGGGTCTCCGACATGCCCTGCCCGGTCAGCCCCATGCTGGCCTGCTGCGCGCGCCACCTCTCCCGGACATAGGCCACTAGCCGCTCGCGGAGCCTGACGTGGCCTCTCCAGAGTTCGGAGTCGGGAATGTCCGCGATGTTGCGCCAGCAAGCCTCGTCCCTCGGGTTGCTGGGCCATCTTGGGCCGATGTAGCGGTCCAGCAGGCGGGTCATCTCGTCGGACATCCACGTTTCGATGTGAACGCCGTTCGTCACGTGCTCGATAGGTATGTCGTCCTCGGAAAGGCCGGGCCAGACGCTCTTCCAGATCGAGCGGGAGACCTTTCCGTGGAGGCGGCTCACGCCGTTCCTGAATCTCGAGTGCCGCAGAGCGAAGATCGTCATCGAGAAATCGCCCCTGCCACCTGTGCGGCCGAGTTCGATGAACGCCTCCAGGGGCATTCCGAGCAAATCCAGGTATGGCTTGAGATAGCTGCCGAGCAGTTCGGGCGGGAACTCGTCGTTGCCGGCCGGGACAGGAGTGTGCGTGGTGAAGACGTTCCCTGCTATCGCCAGTTCACGGGCTTCGCCGAGGCTCAGACCCTCTCCCATGAGCTGCCTGATCCGTTCCAGTACGAGGAATGCCGAGTGACCCTCGTTGGCGTGGCAGACGGAGGGCCGTGAGCCGATCGCCTCCAGAACCCGGAGCCCTCCGATGCCGAGGACTATCTCCTGCTTCAGCCGCATCTCGCGGTCCCCGCCATAGAGGTGGCCCGTGATCTCCCTGTCTTTCGGGCTGTTGACCGGCAGGTCGGTATCCAGGAGGTAGAGTCTGGTGCGGCCCACGCGGACCATCCAGACCGCGGCCGTAATGTCGCGCCCGTTCAGGGGCAGGGTAACCACCACCGGCCTGCCGTCGTTATCAAGGACGGGGCTGACCGGTGTGTTCGAGTAGTCGTTGACGAAATACCTCTCCTGCTGCCAGCCGTCGCTGTTGAGGTACTGACCGAAGTAGCCCTGCCGGTAGAGGAGCGATACTCCAACCAGCGGCAGGCCGAGTTCGCTGGCGCTCTTGAGCGTATCACCCGCGAGCACGCCCAGCCCGCCGGAGTAGATCGGCAGGCTCTCGTGCAGGCCGAACTCCATGGAGAAGAAGGCTGTCAGAAATCTGTCGATGCCGCCCGGCCTGCGTTCCATCGTCTTGTCGAACCATGTCGGCCGCCCCAGGTAGTCCTCGAGACTGCCCGCCACCTCGTCCAGGTTGGAGAGGTAGACGCTGTCCGAGGAGAGTTCCTCGAGGCGCTTCTGATCGACCCTGCCGAGCAGCAGTACCGGGTTGTGGAGGGTCTCCTCCCACAGGTGGCTGTCAATCGATCTGAAGAGATCGACTGCATCGGGGTTCCATGTCCACCAGAGGTTGTAGGCTATGTTCTTCAGCGCGGACAGGCGCTCTGGTATCCGAGGCACGACCTTGTACAATCTGGTCTGCACGGTCCGATCCTTTCGGAAAACGACGGGACGGAGAAACCGGAAGACGCAAGGTAGGCATCCGCGGTCCCCGTCGTCAAGGAAGGCGGGTCCGCCGGATGCGCCGGGACGGGCCGGAACGGCTGCTATGACACTTTCAGGCCCTGGCGGGGTAGAATATGCCCGGGAGAGTGAATCATGAAACCTGTTCCGACCTCTGTCGCCGCTGTACTGATCCTTGCGGGCGCGGCCAGCCCGGGAAGCCTGGAATGGTCCGTACACCTGGACAGGAGTGACGTCACAGTAGCGCCGGACGGACGCTTCGACCTCGTCCGGGCCTCCGGGCTGGAGCTGTCCGGCATGCCGGGATCGCCGCTCCTGCCTTCGCTTCCCCTTTCCTTCGTGCTGCCTCCGGAAGCAGGCGAAGTCTGCTTCGAAGCCGACTTCTCCAACCCCGTCACCGTCGTTCTCTCACGACCCGTGGTCCCGGCCTGGCTCCCCGGCACGACGGGCGGCGAGGGAAGTGCGTCCTGCCCTCCCGACCCGGCCGTCTATCTCTCCCGCGAGCCCTTCCCGGCCGAACGGACTTCGGACGTCCGGATCGGCAGGCTCTGCGGCTTCACGATCGCATCCTGCACGATAAGCCCGTGGGAGTACAGGCCGCTCGAGGGCTCTCTCTCCTATTACACCGACATCCGAATCTCGATCTCGTGGACCGGAGGCGGCGACATCCGGACCGTCACCGACGCACAGGCCGCATCGGCCGCGAGGCGCGTCGCCCTGCTCGTCGAGAACGACGAGGACATCCATGCGTTCATGCCTCCGGTCAGGCCTGCGGCTGCGGGGGATGCAGCCTGGGTTGCCGTTTGCGACAGCGCCTACGCATCCGACTTCGAACCCCTCAGGGCGATGTGGGAAGGATTGCTCGGCTCGGCGGCGATACTGACGATTCAGGAGATCGAGGGCTCCTGTCCCGGCCTGGATGCCGCCGACAGGCTCCGGAACGCGATCCGGGACCTGTGGGCCGAGCATGGTGCGCTGTATGTCCTGCTCGCGGGAGATGAAACTCTCGTTCCAGTGAGGTTCGTCTACACCAGGTGCGAGGATGTGCTGCCTGAATCGGCTCCGGTGGACCATTATTTCGGCGACCTGGACGGAAGCTGGGATGCCGATGGGGACGGGGTGTACGGTCAGTCGGACGACTCGCTGGACCTCTACATGGATGTCCTCGTCGGGCGTGCGTTGATCGCGGACCATTCCCATGCCGCGACCTTCGTGGACAGAACGATGACTTACGCCTCCTCGCCACCGGACGGCCCATGGGGCAGAACGGCCCTTCTCTGCGGCGCGATCCTCTTCGAGGACATCGGATACATCGGAGGCAGGGGCTGCGACTCGCTCGCCGCCGCCCTGCCCCGGACCTGGGATGTGGTGCGCGTGTACGAGGAGCCGTCTCTGGTCGACGGCAGCGACACCCACATCGAATACCTCCAGGCCGGGACGGGATGGAACTACTATGCCGGCCACGGGAACAGGAACGGCATCTGGTGGCACGACAAGCCGTACACGATGATGAGCGTCACCCTGGCCCAGGAACTGCAGAACGGCTTCAGAGCCGGCATCCATACGAGCATCGGCTGCCATCCCGGCGACTTCTGCGACGACCTGCAGTGCTGCGCGGAAGCTCTGCTCCGGAACCCTGACGGGGGCGCCGTCTCGGTCACCTTCAACACGACCTACGGATGGGAGGGCTACTGGCCCGAGCTGGGGCCGAGCGAACGGATGTGCATCGACTTCACCTCCGGCGTCTTCATGGACCACCTTCCTTCCCTGGGCGAGGCCTTCGCCTCCGCTAAGGACCGCAGGATCCCCTGGATTCACGGCGAATACGACAGGAACCTGCAGTCGATACTCGCCTGGACCGCCTTTCATGACCCGGCTCTCGCGGCTCTGGGAGTAGAGCCCATGATGCCGATACCGCCCATCCCTCTCACCATGGGCGCTCCCCGGCCGAATCCCTCCATCGGCGGCGCCCCGCTGACGTTCGACGTCCTGTTCCGGGGCGGCACGGCCGAGCTGTCGGCATGGGACATGGCGGGCAGGCTCCTGTGGAGGGACACGGCGACGGCCCCGGGAACCTACCAGTGGGACGGCCGCCTGCCCGACGGGCGCCGGGCGCCGGCCGGCGTCTACATCATCTCGGCCAGGCGGGGCGGCCTCGTTGTCAGCCGCCGTGCCGTGATCCTCGAATGACAGTTAGGCGCCATGCTCACCGAGCCCTCTACCGGGCCGGGCAACAGGCGCTGATGGTCTGACTCCCGCCTGCCGTCTGCAGCCGCAACGCATCTGAAGCAACGAACGACCCTGTCGCGATGGAGGACAAGAGAAAAGGGCCGCCGGGCGACCGGCGGCCCTGATGCATCGCCCCCTGCCTAGAACTGGGCCTTTATGCTGCCCCAGGTGTCGTGCGTGAGTCCGGCGTCGAAGTCGATGTCGAGTTCGGAGAGATAGCATGCCGATCCCTTGGCCCAGGACCAGAAGAAGGTTCCACGGCTGTCGGCGTAGCAGAGCCCGTAGGATTGAGCCTGGCCCATCGACGGGCAGGGTACCGTTCCGAAGTGGGTGAGGGTCGAGCCGTCGTATTCGTAGAAATAGAACTGATGAACATTGTAGCTGGTGACGACGATGCCCAGGTTGCCGTTGCAGGGAAAGACGGCCAGACCGCTGAGCTGGTATGATGGCTCGGAGATGATGAATCTGTTCGTCGTGCCCCCGGGAACAAAGTTGTAGATCGAGTACACGCCGTCGTCGCTATGGGCCTCCCAGTATTCGCCGGTCTCCTCGTCGAACTCCATCCCGCGGCCTTTATTGCCTGCTGGATTCGCCGGAAAGTCGACCCAGGCTCCATTTTCGTTGACAAACAGGTTGGTGAGATCCCAGTCGTTGCTGGTGAAGAGTGCACCCGCAGGACCGGCCGCCACTCCGAAGCAGCCAGCGTTCGAATCCATCAGGTCGATGCCGCCTGCCATGCACCCGCCTGCGGCGTCCCAGCGATTGATCCTGTCGTCCACTGCGGAGGCCATGATCACATAGCCGTCTTCGCTGTTGAGCCAGTCCAGTCCGAGGACCTGGACTCCGGGGGTCCAGGTGTCGATGACGGTGATGCTTATACCATCAGTTCCAGGGACGATGGGACACACAGGGGCATGGAGGCCGTCGTTCCCATCTTCGCCGGCGTATGCCAGCGATGCGAGACCGATGAGCAGCAGATGAACAGGTTTCATGACTCCCTCCCCGTACGAAAGTGAAAACATACGCAACACTAAGTATGAATCTTCCAAGGCATGCCGGGTATGTCGTCCACCCCGGCCGGTCGTTGGAATACCGGGCTGCCCGGTGGGGTAGAACCTGCAACGGACAGCGAACGGAGGTACATCGTGAGATCGGTTGTCTTTGCGGCGCTCGTCGTCTTGTCGGCGGCCCGGACCGTCGATGCCGGGGATGACTACAGCAGGCTCCAAGCCGTGGGAGAGAACGGCGTGGTCGTCGATCTGCCCCTCGAGCACACATCGGTGGACATCGCCGTCACCGGCAATCTGCAGAGGGCGGTTGTGAGGCAGATCTACGGCAACCCGTTCGAGGAACCGATCGAGGCTGTCTATGTCTTCCCGCTGCCCGACGACGGCGCGGTCGACAGGATGAACATGTACATCGGCGACCGGCTGGTGGTCGGGCGCATCTACGAGAGGGACGCCGCGCGGGTCATCTACGAGGAGGCCGTCTCCTCCGGTCAAACCGCGAGCCTNNGGCGACAGCATCACGATCGAGATCAGCTACGTCGCGACCGTAGGATACGACGACGGCAGGTACGAACTGTCCTTCCCGATGGTGGTCGGACCAAGGTTCATCCCCGGGGAGCCGACCGGACACTCCGGCACCGGCCGGGCCTTCGACACCATCCAGGTCCCCGATGCGGGCAGGATCACGCCGCACGTCGTCCCCGAGGGCATGCGCACCGGATACGACATCGACCTCTCGGTCACCATGAACACCGGTTTCCCCGTGGGGCGGATCAGGAGCCTGAATCACGCGATCAGCGAGAAGCGCAGCGGAAATACGATCAGAATCAATCTGATAGGGAAGAACGAGATTCCCAACCGCGACTTCGTCCTGACCTACGGATCCGGGTCGGACCGGATCGAGGCCGGCCTGATGACCACGAACGGCGACCTGGGTGGACACTTCATGCTGATCCTCCAGCCCGAGGTCGACGTTGCCGACGATGACATAATGCCGAAGGAGATGTTCTTCGTGGTCGACTGCTCCGGCTCCATGAGCGGGCAGCCGATGGAGGTGGCGAAGGAGACCGTCCGGCAGTTCGTCCGCGGGATGAACCCGGGCGACTCCTTCCAGATCATCCGTTTCAGCGAGAACGCCAGCGGGATGTCGGACCACCCGCTCGAAAACACCCCTGCGAACGTGGCGACAGGCATCTCTTACATCAATTCCCTCTCCGGCGAGGGAGGGACGATGATGATCGAGGGCGTCCGCGCGGCTGTCGGCTATCCCGAGGACCCGGACAGGATGCGCTTCGTCATCTTCCTGACCGACGGCTACATCGGGAACGAGGCCGAGATACTGGGCGAGCTGCGGAGCACTCTCGGCGGGAACACCAGGCTCTTCAGCGTCGGCGTGGGTTCAGGCCCCAACCGGTATCTAATCGAGGGCCTTGCCGAGGAGGGACGGGGAGCCTCCTGCTACGTCGGGCTGAACGAGGATCCGGAATCCGCCGTCTCGGCGATCTACGAGAAGCTCAACAACCCTTATCTCGTCGGGATAGACATCGACTGGGGAGGTTTGAAGGTCACTGAGGCATACCCGGCGGAGGTTCCCGACCTCTTCGCGGGTCAGCCGCTGGTCGTGACGGGGCGGTATACGGCCCCGGGCAGGGACAATGTCACGATTACGGGATCGATCGGAGGGCGCGAGTGGAGCAGGACCATTTCCGTCGAGCTTCCCTCGGCGGAGGAGGGGAACGACGTCATAGCGACCCTCTGGGCCAGGCGGAAGATCCACGATCTCTCCAGGCTGCTGTACGACCGCTACGGCCGTGAGAGATACGATCAGGAGATCGTGGACGCGATAACCGACGTAGCCCTGGATTACCGGATCATGAGCGAGTACACGTCGTTCGTGGCGGTCAGCGAAGAGGTGAGGACGGTCGACGGCAGGCCCGTCACCGTGGAAGTGCCGGTGAACATGCCCCAGGGCGTGTCCTATGAGGGCGTGTTCGGGCAGGGAGGAAGTGCTGAAGCCCAGTATAGGATGACCGCACCCTCTCCTGTAATGAGGTCGTACGGTGTCGTAGGCGGCTCCACAGGAAATGCGCCCGGCGAGATGGCCCAGGTCGAATGCTGTGTCGTTCTGGCCGACGGAGACTGGTACGGCTGCAGCACATCACCATCGGTAGTCATGGTATCCGTATCCCCGTATCTCGGGCTCAGGGCGTCGGAGGTCAGGTCGGCTCTGCGGGAGTGCATCGACGAGATGCTGGCCTCATATACCGAATTAGTGGAGGACACCAGGGCGGACGACGGCACCTTCGCAACGGGGAGCATCACCCTGTCGATCGAGTTCGACGGAACCGGCCGTGCCGTCGGTGTCTCCGTGGTGAGCGACGAGGTCGGATCGGACAGGCTGGCGAGGGAAGTTATCTCCATCCTCAGGGCCGTCAGGATTCCGGAGCCGCCCGAAGGTGCGGGAGCCATCGTAGTCACATACAGTTTCTCGGCAGTCTAGACGGAGTTCGGATGGAAGAGGGGCGGGCCAGGCCCGCCCCTGTCGCTTCCGGTCAGGCTCGGCCACTAGGGCTGGAAGCCCTCCCGGAACCTGAGCAGCCTCGCGGGATTGCCCGCGACTATCGCTCCGTCGGGAACGTCCTTCGTGACGACGGAGCCTGCCCCCACGACGGCCTTCCTGCCGATCCTCACAGGCAGTATCGTCGCGTTCGAGCCGATGCTGGCCCCGTCCTCGACCACGGTGCCCTTCCACTTCTCCTTCTCAGGCTGCGGAGGATGGACGTCGTTTATGAACATCACGCCGTGCCCTATGAAGCAGTCGCTCCCGATCGTCACCATGTCGCAGACGAAAGAGTGGCTCTGAATCCTGGTTCTGTCGCCGATGACCGCTCCGCGCTGTATCTCGGTGAAGCAGCCGATCATGCAGTCTCGCCCGATCCTGCACCCGTAAAGGTTTACGAAGTTCCAGACCTTCGTGCCCTCGCCTATCTCGCAGTCGTTGATAAGCTTGTAGTCCATATCGACCTCCGCGGTTGGTAGTGCCGAACATAGTCCGGGCGTGACGCCCGGGCACGATTTCAAACCCTGCCTCTCCGGGCTTATGCTTGTGCATGCAGTCCGGATGACCGGCACGAACGGGAGGAGAGGGATGTCCGTCGGGTTCAAGTGCCCTTCATGCGCAGGAGATCTCACCGCGAACCCCGGCGGGAAGACGACGAAATGCCCCTTCTGCGGGATTTCGTTACTGGTGCCCGACGAACTGCTCGACAGGAGACAGATCTGGCCGGCTGAAGTCATAGAGGCGGGCAGGACAGCCAGTAGAGCCGGATGGCTGACTCCCCGTCAGGGCGTGGATACCGAATCTCTGCTGCGTTTCGAAGCCGGAGGCACGGGCCGCGGCTGCTTCACAGCCCCCTGGGACATGGCTGTCGATGGCAGGGGATGCATCTGCGTCACGGACGTCGCTTCCAACAGGATGCAGGTTTTCGACCGTACCGGCGGGGTCCGGTATGTGTGAGACGGGGCCGCAG
>LKHC01000101.1 GCA_001618605.1 Candidatus Fermentibacter danicus | reverse complement strand
GAGGCGGCCGTCGAACAGTCCGCCCGCCTGCTGAAGGTCCATTATCCCCTTGTCGTACATTATGCCCAGTTCGCGAAGCACGCCCTGGATGACGGCGCTGTCCAGGTCGAGCCGGACAAGGTCTTCGTACAGATCGGCCCGGAGCCCGGGCCATACCGAATCCGTATAGAACAGGAAGAGGGGGACGGAATGCTCGATCTCGGCCCTGAGGTCTTCCAACTCATCCGGCGGCAGCATCACCTCGAATGTGAAGGGCGCGTCGATCCCCTCCGGAACCAGTTCACCTTCGCGGATTTCAAAGTCGCGCATCGTGAGCGACGGAGTCGCGATGAAGACGAACAGACCCGCAGTCAGCGCCAGGCCGGCGAGTCCGTATATGGAATGGAGCCTGCCCCGGTTCATCGCTCCCCCTGATCCGGAGACGCCTTCTCGTATTCGGAGAAGGCCGCGATTATCTTCTGAACGAGAGGATGCCTGACTACGTCCCTCTCGGCGAGCTGCACGAATCTGATTCCCTCGACGCCGTCCAGAATTGGCCTGATGCGAACGAGACCGGACGAGGAGGCCGGCTTGAGGTCTATCTGGGTGATGTCGCCCGTGATGACGGCTCTGGACCGGAAGCCCAGCCGCGTCAGAAACATCTTGAGCTGCGTTAGTGTCGTGTTCTGTGCCTCGTCCAGGATGACGAACGCGTCGTTGAGCGTTCTGCCGCGCATGTAGGCGAGAGGCGCCACCTCTATGACCCCGTTGTCCATGCTGCGCCTGAGCCGCGCCGGGGAGAGTGTGTCGTTGAGGGCGTCGTAGATGGGCTTCAGATAGGGGTCGATCTTCTGCTGGAGGTCTCCCGGGAGGAATCCGAGGTTCTCGCCGGCCTCCACGGCCGGGCGGGTGATGACGATCCGCTCGACGAGCCCGTCGCGCAGGGAGGCTACGGCCGCGGCTACGGCGAGGAAGGTCTTCCCCGTGCCGGCAGGACCGATGCTGAAGACGATCTCGCTGCCCCTCATGGCCGAGATGTACTCCTGCTGACCGGGAGTCTTGGGGGATACGCGCCCGGCCCTGCCGGGAACCGGGAGGTCGAGGCCTGCATCGGGCGAAGTGGGGAAGTCGAGAGCCGCATAGAGGGTGATGTCCCGTATGGAGCCCGTGTTCTCGAGATCGTCGCGCAGGCGGTCTATCACTATTCCGGCCTTCTCGGCGGCTTCGGGAGGCCCGGAAAACAGAACGACGCCGTCGCGATAGACGGCTGTCACTCCGAGTCTGCTGCAGATGAGCCTCAGGAAGGAGTCTCCCGGGCCCAGAACGTCGCCGGCGATCTCTATCGGAAGTTCTCTCTGGACTCTCTCGCTGTCGCTCATTCCTTCCGGGTCCGTCTCACCGAAAAGGGAAGCTCCCCCGGAGGCGGAGGAGCTTCCCTGTCGGATTTGACTCTAACGGGTGGTACCGGGCCTAGAGCCGGTCCTCGGGACGGAAAGAACCTGGCCGGGGTAGATCAGGTTCGGGTTGCTGATGATGTTGCGGTTGGCCTCGTACAGCTGGGGCCACATGCCCCTGTCACCGTAGACGACTCCGTAGCCGGCGATCTTGCCGAGGAAGTCGCCGTCGACGACCGTGTAGCTGCTGACCATGGGAACCGGAACGATCAGCGTGTGACCCGCATAGATCAGGTCGGGGTCGCTTATGGTGTCGCGGTTGCGCTCATAGATCTGCGGCCACCTGGAGGCGTCGTTGAAGTAGTAGTGGTACGAAGCGATCAGCGAGAGGCACTCGCCCTCGACGATCCTGTGGGTCACGCCGGAGTTGCGAATCCTGTCGATGTCGGCCCTGAGCTGGTTGATCTGGCTCTGGAGATCGGCGATCTGACGGTCGAGATCCTGGGCCCGGGAGCGCAGAGGGAGAACCTGGGGCTCCCACTCTGCTATCACTTCGTCGGCCTCGGCCTTTACCCACTCCCAATAGGCGATCTGGAGAGGGAGGCTCTTGTTGCCCATGGCATCGATCTGACCGTGCGTGTACTGGGAAAGCTCATCCGCGGTCCAGGTTCCTGCAACAGCGCCGGAGGCGAGGAACAGGGTCGCGGCAAGGATCAGCATGAGTCCGTTGCGCTTCATTGTCGTTCCTCCCTTCCTAGCGGCCGCCGAGAGCAGCATACTCGGCCTGGAGCGCTGCAAGCTCGGCCTGGAGACGCTGCACCTGGGCTTCCTTCTGGGGAATGGACTCTGTCAGATCGGCGTACTCCGTCTGCAGAGCAGCCGCCCTTGCTTCCGCTGCGAGCGCCGCGCTTCTCGCCTCGTCCCTGGCACGAATCTGTGCCTCGCTCGGACCGCAGGCGGAGAGAAGCAGGGAAACGCTCAGGATGACCAGGCAGAACCAGATCGTCCTGGATCTAAGCATATCCGGGAACCTCCTCTCAACTTGTCTGAAATGACTGTGATGGACCCTGGAACAAAGATGAAAACAACCCCTGTCGGATGAAGATCGTACCCCGACGGTGAAGCGGTGTCAATAGCCGCTTTCATTCCGTTTCTTCCGGAACATAAGCTCAACGATCCGCAGTCGGCCAGTCCTCCGCGCCATGAGGATGCAGAGCGCGAATCCGCCGGCCAGGCCTGCGCAATCAGCCAGGAAATCGCCGATCGAGCAGTCCCTTCCGGGGACGAAGGACTGATGCACTTCGTCCAGACCGGCCCAGATCACCCCGAACGCGAGGGCCGCGGCACGGGACCGCCTGAACAGATCCAGGTTGAGCCCCGTGGCGAAACCGAGGGCCGCATACTCGAGGAAATGCAGCAGCTTGTCCTGATAGGGGAAGAGAGGCGGCAGCAGAGTCGGGGCGGGATCGTCGCTGAGCACCCAGATTGTGACGAGAATGGCGACCAGCAGAAGTCGATACAGCGTCTTCACGGCCTCGCCCCTCCCTGCCCCGGGACGGCCAGGAGAACGGTGACCTGGAATCCTGCGGGCAGAGACCTCGCCCCGGCCATGGCTCTGGAAGCCTCGCCGCAGAGGGCCTCCACCCTTCTCTCGTTCCTGGTCACCGCACCTCCGATCACCACCCGGGGAGAGACTTCGTCGGATCCGCAACTCACCCGCAGGGAGGCGAAGCTCCTCATGGCGCTCTCGGCGAAGGCTTCGGCGGCGGCCTGGTCCATGCCCGGCATGCAGACCGCGAACTTGGCTCCGGAGAGCCGGGTGACGGCGGCGTCCGGCCCGGCGATGCCGGACAGGCAGTCCGCGCAGACCTTGAGAAGCCTGTCACCGCTCCTGTAGCCGAGCGAGGAATTGACCTCCTCGAGCGAGTCGATCCCCACGACGAAAAGGGCCATGCTGCGGCCGAACCTGTAAACGTCCCTGGACGTCCTCCGGACGAAGTCCATGAAGTCCGGGAGGCGCTGGAGCCCCGTAAGTCCTTCGCGAGTTTCGAGATCCCTCTTCTGCTCGCGCAGCAGGATCTTCTCGATCGCCAGGCCGAGGAGGCTCGACGAGACCTCCAGCGCCTCCGCGATCAGTGGACCCGTCCCGTCCTCCACAGGGGATTCGACCAGGATCATCCCGATGCTCCTGTCCGAGATCGTGAGAGGAGCGGCGGAACAACTGCCGCACCTGGAGGAGGAGGGATCCGTCCGGGAGAGGGTGGTGACCGGGCGCCCGCCGCCGGCGAGTCCGTCGCGGGATACCGACTTCCGGCTCTTAATGGTCCATCCCGCCACGGAGCCCTCCAGGTCGAAGTTTCCCCCTACCCTGCCCGACGAGAGCGGCCCCAGGGATTCGTAGACATCGAGACTCTCCCCGTCGGAGGACAGCAGCCCCACGGTCACGGTGAGATCGCTTCCGGAGTCGGCCAGCCAGACGGCTGTGACGTGTATGGCCCCGCCCAGGTTCCCCGCCCGGGCCAGCGTCCTGACGAATCCGGAAGTCCGCTCGATGAGACCGGAGGATTCTCCGGAGGCGGAAGATCCGGTTTCCGTCGCGGCTTCGCCCGTCCTTCCGGAAAGGCCGTGCACCCGTCCCCGGGCCATCCATTCGAAGACGGCTGCGGAGGCGGGCAGAGTGATGAATGGTATCGCGCCGGCGGCCACGCGGCTCATGAGGTCGGGGGAGAGGAGCCTGCCGGACAGAAGCGGGAACAGCCCCTCCAGGAGGCCGAGCGTCGCCCCCGTCTCCAGAGCCGGGCCATCGACGGCGGGGTGGGCCATCCAGGCCAGGAGGACCAGGTAGAGCGGAGCCGATAATGCTCCGTATCCGCCGGACAGCCTGACGGCCGAGAAGCACAGGAGGGCCGCCGTCAGCGTCCGGGGCCAGGACGGGGCGCCGCCGGACCTTTGCTCCCGGAACACGACGGAGGCTGCTGCAGCCGCGAGCAGGGCCGAGGCGGCCCACATCGCGGCACCGGGCCCGCCGTCGGCCTCCGCCTCCAGAGCCCATACGGAAGAGCCCACTGCGACGAGCAGCCCCGCGGCCACCGCCGCCACTCGCACCGGACTCCACTTCGCCAGTTTCATCAGATCGCTTTTAAAATCTGGTCCAAATTCTGCACCCCTCCCGATGGAGCGACTATGTCGAATCCCCGGCAGACCGGCAGCACGGATGCAGCCTCCATGTCTCAAGGACTTGACGGGGTGCGGGCTTGGGACAATGTATCGATTGCTTTCCGGTCTGCTCTATTCTGTAACTGCTTGCCAGATCGATGATATGTTCAGACAGGTTGCGGTTCCCGAGGCTGGCCCGGGGAAGGCGAACGCTCCCAATTCAATCCGACACCCGAAACGATAGAGGAACTATGGTAGAGAAGCCGCTCGACGGTCATTCCCTGTCCGATCTCGAGAGCAAGACGCTGGTCGAACTCCAGGCCATGGCAAAGAGCATGGAGATCAAGGGCATCGCGGGCTCCAGGAAGCGCGATCTCATCCAGATGATGCTCGAGAGTCAGACCGAGAAGAACGGCCTCGAATTCGCAACGGGCGTTCTGGAAACCCTCCCCGAGGGATACGGCTTCCTCCGCGGCGCGGATTCCAACTATCTCCCCGGAACCAACGACATATACGTATCACCCTCTCAGATAAAGAGATTCGGCCTCCTCACCGGAGACACGATATCGGGCCAGGTGAGGCAGCCCAAGGAGGGAGAGAAATACCTCGCTCTCCTCCGGGTGGAAACCGTAAACCAGAAGAGCCCCGACCTCGCGAGAACCAGGCGCAACTTCGACGAACTCACGCCGTACTACCCGAACGAACGGTTCATACTGGAGCACGACTCCGAGGAGTACAGCGGCCGCATAATGGACCTGCTGACTCCTCTGGGCAAGGGCCAGCGAGCCCTGATCGTATCGCCTCCCCGCGCCGGCAAGACCATCCTCCTTCAGCACATAGCCAACAGCATAGCCATCAACCATCCCGAGGTCGTACTCATCGTACTGCTCATCGACGAGAGGCCGGAGGAGGTCACGGACATGAAGCGCAACGTGAAGGGCGAAGTGATAAGCTCGACCTTCGACGAGGCGCCGAAGCGGCACGTGCAGGTCGCGGACATCGTTCTCGAAAAGGCCAAGAGGATGGTGGAGAGCGGGCACGACGTGGTGATCCTCCTCGACTCGATCACAAGGCTGGCGAGGGCGAACAACACGGTCATCCCCCACTCCGGCAAGATCCTGTCCGGCGGCGTGGACTCCAACGCCCTTCAGCGGCCGAAGAGGTTCTTCGGCGCAGCGCGGAAGGTCGAGGAGGGCGGAAGCCTGACCATCGTGGGCACCGCTCTGGTCGACACCGGCAGCAGGATGGACGAGGTCATCTTCGAGGAGTTCAAGGGCACCGGCAACAGCGAGATAGTGCTGGACCGCCGCCTTGCCGACCGCAGAGTCTTCCCGGCCATAGACATCACCAAGTCCGGCACTAGGCGCGAGGAACTCCTGCTCGACGAGGACATCCTCAGCAAGGTCTGGATCATGCGCAAGATCCTGGTCGATCTCAATCCGGTCGAGGCCATGGAACTTCTGAAGAAACAGATTTCCCAGCACAAGTCCAACAAGAGATTCCTTGACGCGATGGCAAGCATGTCCCAATGATGCCCCGCATCCCATAAGACTTTGAATCCATAAGAAGGAGCGCCCGACTTGAAGAAGGACATCCATCCGAAGTACGAAAAGGCCGTGTTCTCGTGTGCATGCGGCAACGTGATCCATACCCGGTCGACATCCGGAGACGTGAAGTTCGACATCTGCTCGAGCTGCCACCCATTCTATACGGGCAAGCAGAAGCTGATCGACTCGGCTGGCATGGTCGACAAGTACAACAGGAAATACGGCCGCAAGGAAGACACCGGGAAGTAGCCCCCTCCCCCGCCGGGCAGGTCCGGCATTCTGGAGTCAATGGCTGAAAACGGCGGTACTTCACTCACGCCAGAGGCGTGCGTCCGTCCCGGCTCGCTCGAGAAGGCCGGAGGCCAAGCCGTAATCGAGGGCGTGATGATGCGGTCCTCCACAAGGGCCGCCGTGGCGGTCCGCATGCCCGACGGTTCGATAACCGGCCGGATCCTCGATGTGAAGCCGCTCTCATCACGGAACCCCATCTGGAAGAAGCCTGTCTTCAGAGGAGCCGCCTCCCTGATCGATTCGCTGAGAATGGGGATGACGGCCCTCAACTGGTCCGCGGAGGCGGTGGTCCCCCAGTCCACCGGTTCAGGGAAGGAGGGACGGGGCGAGTCCACCCTCTCGACCGTGATCGCGGCGGCTGCCGCGCTGGTCATTTTCGGCTGGCTCCCCATCCGTCTCGGGATGCTCGTGAGCGACAAGCACTTCGTGATAAACCTCGTCGCCGGCTGCACGAGAATAGTCGGCTTCTTCGCCTACGTGGCGGGCATCTCACTGATCCCGGAGATCCGCAGGGTCTTCACTTTCCACGGAGCCGAGCATCAGACGATCCACGCCTGGGAGAGCGGCGCGTCGGACCTCGTGGCGGCTGGTGAGAACCAGGACCCCAGACACCAGCGCTGCGGTACCAGCTTCCTTTTCCTTGTCATGCTCATGTCCGTCGTGTTCTACGCGATGTTGGACGCCGGAGTGGCCTTCGTCCTGGACAGACAGCCTGCGGCCCACTGGCGCACGCTTTACCATCTCCCCCTTCTCCCCGTCGTGATGGGATTCTCCTATGAGATACTCAGACTGGTCGACAGGAATCTCGAAAGGTCGAAGCTGGCGCGTGCCATGGCCTGGCCCGGGCTCCTGCTGCAGCGTTTCACCACGCGGAAGGCAGGCAGGGCCGAGGTCGAAGTCGCCGTTGCAGCCCTCCGCCTGGCCATGGGAGAGGATCCGGGCCCCGGAGTGACGATGGCGGTCTCCGATGAATGAACTTCATGGCATCCTCGAGAGGATCGCCGAGATAGACGAGCAGTTGTGCCGGCCGGAGACGCAGAGGAGTCCCTCGGCCATAAGAACCCTGTCTTCCGAGAGATCCTGTCTTGTCAGGATACGAGGGGCGATCGAGTCCCTGTCTTCCTTGAAAACGCTGATCGCGGAACTCGAGGAGGCCGCCGAAGGAGACGACGCCGAGCTGGCCGAGATGGCGAGGGGCGAGCTTCCGGAGGCTATGAGCCGCCGGGCGGTGCTCGAGGACAAACTCAAGCGGATGCTCCTGCCCAGGGACGAGAACGAGGGCAGGAACGTAATAGTGGAGATTCGCGGAGGGACCGGAGGCGAGGAGGCGGCCCTCTTCGCCGCGGACGTATTCCGGATGTATTCGGCCTACGCCTCCAGGAACGGCTGGAGGGTGGAGGTCCTCGGAAGCAGGCCTTCCGAGAAGGGCGGCTTCAAGGAGATAGCCTTCTCGCTCTCGGGCGAGGGGGTCTATGGCCGGATGAAATACGAGGCCGGGGTTCACCGGGTTCAGAGGGTGCCCGAAACCGAGGCGCAGGGAAGGATACACACCTCCGCCTGCACGGTGGCCGTCCTTCCGGAGGCCGAGGAGGTCGAGATCGACATCAGACCGGAGGACATGAAGGTCGATGTCTACAGGTCCACCGGTCCCGGAGGGCAGAGCGTCAATACGACCGATTCCGCGGTCAGGATCACGCATATCCCGTCCGGGCTGGTCGTGACCTGCCAGGACGAGAAGAGCCAGCACAAGAACAAGACCAAGGCGATGAAGGTTCTCGCCTCGAGGCTGCTCGCCATGATGCAGGAGGAGGCCGAATCGGAGAGGGCGTCCACGAGGCGGTCCATGGTGGGCTCCGGTGACAGGAGCGCGAAGATCCGCACCTACAACTTCCCCCAGTCCAGGGTCACCGACCACCGGATCCACCTCACCGTCCACAACCTCGAACAGGTCATGGCCGGCGATCTCGACGCCATCATCGATGCCCTCACAACCTACGAGCAGGACAGGCTCATGGCGGAGCGCGCATCCGGCGGACACCACCCGGCATGACTGTGAAAGATGCTCTCCGCACCGCCGCCCGGATGCTCGGGGAGGCTGGATGCGGTGAGCCGGCCGTGGATTCCGAACTCCTGCTCATGCGCGTGCTCGGCCTGGAGCGTTACGAGATGCACATGGCGGCAACCTCCGTTCTGCCGGCCGACAGACTCGAAGAGTTTCTGTCGCTCGCAGCCGCCAGGGCGGGCAGGACTCCCCTCCAGCATGTGACGGGCGAGGCGTGGTTCATGGGCCGGAGATTCCTCTCGTCCCCCGACGCCCTGATACCGCGCCAGGATACCGAAGCGACGGTGGAGGCCTTCCTGAGCAGCCTTCCGGGGTCGCCATCGAGACTCCTCGACGTCGGCACCGGCTCGGGGATCATCGCGATCACCCTTGCGATCGAGTTCCCGGAATGCACAGTGGCGGGTTGCGACATATCCCGGCGGGCGCTGTCGCTCGCCTCCAGCAACGCCGCCCTGCACGCCCCCGCGGATCCCCTATGGATTCTCGGCGACCTGACCGGTCCCTTCAGGGCTGGATTTGACGGAATTGTTGCGAATCTCCCATACATACCCACCGATGAAATCGACTCTCTCGAGCCGGAGGTACGGCTGGCGGATCCGCGCGAATCCCTGGACGGAGGCCCCGACGGGATGCTCCTGATCCGAAGACTCATCGAGGAAGCCGGCAGCCTCCTGCGAAGAGGGGGCGTGCTCGCGCTGGAAGCCGCCGGGCGGCAGCCCGCGATTCTCGCCGACGAGATGTCCGCCGCTGGAACATGGGCCTCGGTCCGGGCCGGGGCGGATCTGTCGGGGAGGCCACGCTGGATTACTGCAGTGAGAACATGAGGATACGAAGAAGACGGTGCAGGAGCGTCACGGTCGGGTCCGTGCGGATCGGAGGGAGGGCCCCGATCTCGGTCCAGTCCATGACCAACACTCCCACCGCCGACGCCGGCGCAACGATCGCCCAGATACGCTCCCTCGTGGAAGCAGGCGCCCAGATAGTCCGGGTGTCCGTCCCCGACGAAGCCTCGGCGGCCGCCCTCCATCGGATCGTCGCCGAGAGCGGGGTGCCGATCGTGGCCGACATCCACTTCCGTCACGATCTGGCTGTCGCCGCCGTCGAAGCCGGCGTGGCCAAGCTCCGCATCAACCCGGGAAACATTCAGCGGCCCGCGGATGTGCGGGTTCTCGCGGAGAAGGCCGCCTCCAGGGGCATCCCCATACGTGTCGGCATCAACTCGGGAAGCATCCCGGGGCACATCCGGGAGAAACTCGGCACCGGCGCCGACGCGCTCTGGGCGGCGGCCGAGAGGCATCTGCTGCTCCTCGCGGAGACGGGTTTCACCGATACCGTCATCTCGCTCAAGGCAAGCGATCCGATGACGACGGTCGAGGCGAACCTCAGGGCCGCCCGGGAATGCGACCGCCCTCTGCATCTGGGGGTGACCGAGGCGGGTCCGTCTCTCGAAGGAGCCGTGAGAAGCTCGGTGGCGATCGGGCTGCTGCTCGCGCGGGGCATCGGCGACACCATCAGGGTTTCACTGTCGGGCCCACCGGAGGACGAGCCCTTCGTCGCGTGGGAGATCCTGTCCTCCCTGGGGCTCGGCCGCATCCATCCCAGGCTCGTGAGCTGCCCGACATGCGCCAGAACCAGGATAGATGTCGCGGGGATCGCCGGGGAGCTGTCGGGAATCCTCAGGCGTATCAGGGGAGATTTTACCGTCGCCGTGATGGGTTGCGAGGTGAACGGCCCGGGCGAGGCCCGGGAGGCGGATTTCGCAGTCATAGGCAGCCCTGCGGGCATGATCCTCTTCGAAGGCGGTCGCAGGCTGCCGGGAACGGTCCAGCCCGGTGAAATTCGTTCCAGGCTCGAACATGAACTCTCCAGGTTTGCAGAAAAACAGGGAGGTCCGGCAAGGTGACAGCGGCTGGGATAGTCCAGATGCTCCTCAAGAAGATTGCCGAGGGCGGTTACGAGGAAGTCGACATAAGATTCTCGGATGTTCTCGGATGCTGGCGTCACGTCACTCTTTCGGCGAAGAGCATCAAGCCCGATCTGTTCACACGCGGGGTCGGCTTCGACGGATCCACCCTGTCGGCCATGACTCCGATCGAAGCGGGCGATCTGGCGCTGGTCCCCGACCCCCGTCGGGTCTTCGACGATCCCTTCACCAGACACCCCACTCTCGGTCTGATCGCCGACATCGTGCATCCCGACACGGGCAGGCCCTACTCCAGGGATCCGAGGGGCGTAGCGAGGAAGGCCCAGGATCTTCTCAGGGATTCCGGGCTGGCTACCGAGAGCTTCTGGGCGCCCGAGTTCGAGTTCTACCTCTTCGACAAGGCGGACTTCTGTAACGATCCCTGCAGGACCGGGTTCGAGCTGGGAAGCATCGAGAGCTACAGAAACGCTTCCTGTCCCGAGTCGCTGGGGCTTTTCCACCAGACCGCGAGCGCCTACCACAGGATGTTCCCGGTGGACAGCCTGCACGACATCAGGGCGGAGATCGCCTCCCTGATGGCGGCGGCGGGGATACAGGTGAAATACCACCACCACGAGGCCGGCCGAATGGGCCAGGTGGAGGTGGAGGTCGATTTCGCCCCGTTCCTCAGCTCGGCCGACAACGTGATGATCACAAAGCACATAATCCGTAACGTCGCCCTCAAGCACAACCTGGCTGCGACCTTCATGCCCAAGCCGATCAAGGGCGAGCCGGGGAACGGGATGCACTTCCACCTGTTCTTCCTGAACGGCGAGGAGAGGGTCTTCTACAGCGAGGACGGCTACTGCCGCCTGAGCGGCATGGCCCGCAGCGCCATCGCCGGGATACTCCACCATGCACGAGCGCTCTGCGCCTTCACAAACCCCTCCATAAACAGCTACCACAGGCTCGTCCCGAACATGGAGGCGCCCGTCTACAGGTTCTTCTCCGGCGCCAACAGGAGCGCCGCGATCAGGGTGCCGGCCTACGCCCGCACCGCCGAGTCGATGCGGTTCGAGTACAGGGTGCCGGACGGCTCCGGCAATCCCTATCTCAGCATGGCCTCGATCCTGATGGCCGTCATCGACGGCATCAGGAAGGACATGAAGCCGGAGGAGATGGGATTCGGCCCCATAGACGACAACGTCTTCGCTCCCGGATACGACGATTCCGGACTTCCGGTCCTCCCCACGAGTCTCGACGAGGCGTTGGACAGCCTCGAGGATGACAGGGAGTTCCTGGAGCGGGACGGAGTGTTCGAGCCGGATTTCATAGACGCGTATGTAGAGGTAAAGAGGGAGGAGACCGCAATGCTGAGGGGAAACCCTCATCCGATCGAACACTTCCTCTACTTCAACATATAGGCGGCAGGAAGGAGCCGTGATGAAAGGATTCATCGCAGTATCCACCGCGGCCGTTTCGGCGGCGATCCTTGCCGCAGGCTGCGGCGGACGCGGCGGACGGAACCTCGTGCCGGACTGGGCGGAGGGGGTTCCCCGGAGGACGCTTTCGGTTACGGACAGCATTGGTATTGAGATCGGCGACAGCAACTACGTGTTCGGCCAGATCGCGGCGGTCGAGTGGACCCCGGACGGCTCGATCGCCGTTCTGGACCTGAAGAAGTGCATCGTCCAGATCTACGGCTCCGATGGCGGCTACCGTGCGACGATCGGACGCCGGGGCAGCGGCCCCGGCGAGTTCCTGATGCCTTCGGCTATTACCTTCCGGGAGAGCGACGGCAGCCTGGCGGTCGCCGACGCGATGGCCGCAAAGATACAGACATTCGATTCCACGGGTGCCTTGATCGGTGAGATCTCTGGGTTCTTCCCGGCCGTTCCCGTTCAGATCACGGCTGTGGACTCGGCTTCGATGGTGGGGATGAAGCCCGAATTCGAGCAGAACGATGACGGGATGTTCATGGGCATGGTGCTGGCCCGATGGGAGGGCGCCGACATCGAGCCGTCGGTAGTCTATCACCGGGCCATGGCCCCGTTCGACCCGACCGATATCGCTGGGAGCATGAGCGACATGTTCCTCTTCGATGCAACCGTGGACGGCAGGGTCTTCCTCGCCCCGATGTCCCCGGAGGAATACGTCGTAAGGGGCTACGAGCCTGACGGAACCCTGTTCCTGACGATCGAACGCCCGTATGACCCCGTCCCGAAGACCGACGAGGAGATCGCCGAGGAAAAGGCCTTCGTCAGGGAGAGGATGATCGCGTCCGGAATGCCGCCGGAGATGGCCTCCTGGGAGCCCAGGCCCTTCAAGTCGTCCATAGGCGGCGTCATCGTCACTCCGGACGACAGGATCTGGGTCAGGCGGGGCTGGGTGAACGAGGTCATCTTCGACGTCTTCGACCTCGAAGGCAGTCTCGTCGAGACGGTTACCGTCGACTACCCGGGCGATACCGAATACTGGTCGGTCACTGTCGGGGAGGGTGGATTCCTGGCTTTCGACACCAATCCCGACAACTGGAGCAGAGTGTACCTGCTCGAATAGGGACGGTCCTGGACCGGACCCGGCCGGAAATCATGTAGTGACAAGGGGCGGCCGCCTGGCCGCCCCTTTCATATCTAACCTCCAACCGGATCGGTTTTCAGTCGTACAGGGCGAAGACCCCGGATTCGGTTCTCCGCTCGCGCGTGACCTCGATCCTGACCGGACCGGTCGAGCTGCTGTAGTAGTCCTTCACCGTGATGAGAGCCGTGCCGGACTGGAACGGCATCGGATCCAGGCGCAGCAGAGCATTGGGATATCCGCCCCCGTCGTCGTCTCTGAGAGTCGTCCCGTCCGGCAGGAGGACCTCGATGACGGGATCGATCTCGTCGCTCCGGGCGCCGACGAGGTAGACGCTTCCGGCCGTGATCTCGAGGCTGTAGTACAGTTCGGGCATCGTCCAGCTCACGTTGGCCTGCACCACCCTGCCCTCAGGGAGGGGCTGCGGCTCGAAACGGGACGGCGAGTAGCCGAACCGGACCTCCCCTTCCGCCGAGCCGGAATAGCTCGTAACGAGAGCGACATATTCACCGGGCGCCAGCAGCTTCGTCAGTCCTGCGTCGGACCCGCGGTAGTCGTCGTTGCTTGCGATGTATCCGACCCCGCCGTCTTCGACGGAAAGAAGGCACAGGTAGGCGTCCAGGTCGGTCGACGAGGCGTGGATATCGTAGGGCCCGGCCTCGTCGCTCCCGATCTCGAACCGGAAGAAGGCACAGGGGGTAGCAGCAGTGATCATGAGGTCGTAGGGCCTCTCGACCGAGATTCCGGGCCAGACGCCCATGGCAAGTCCCCTTCCCAGAGTCACGCTGCCGGCAACCTCGGTCCCCGGCGCCCCGGCATCCATGATGTCCGGTTCCATAGAATCCAGGTCGTAGAACTCGCAGGAAAGGGAATAGCGACCATCGGCGCCTGAAGAGTACGGGATCACCACGGCGGCGTACCGGCCGGGCTCGAGCACCTGGTCGATCCTGGAGGACAGGCTGCCGAAGTAGTCGTCGTTGTGGGCGACATAGACGTACTCGTCCCCGTCGATCTCGACTAGAGCGAGAATCGGGTCGAACCTGTCCGACTCCAGAAAGAGAGACACGAGCTGCTCCCGGGTCACCTCGAAGGGATGGACCCTGGCCGATCTGTAGTCAGGATCATAGAAATGCCTGTCGAGGCCATCCTCGAGTATGTCCTCCAGGAGTTTGTCGTTCTTGTCGTCGATCACCTCGCCCTCGACGGCGCCGGAGGCGAGGTCCGTCCATGCGGCGAACTCGGCGATATCCTCCTGATCGGCCTCCTCGGAGCGCAGTTCGTACTCGCCTCTGGAACCGTCGATGGCGAACACGAGGAGCCTGGCCCCCCGCGGGACGTTCTCCAGAACCAGATGCGAGTCGAAGGAGCCGTCCCAGTCGTCGTTGACGCCGAGTATCCCACCGTCACGATCGAAGGCCACGATGACCGGATCGAAGTCGTCGCTGGAAACCTCGATCAGGAGATCCTTCCCGGAAGCGAGCGCGAAGGAGGCGCAGGGGGAGCGGGGATCCACCGGCCTGCCCGCGGCTGTCAGCAGTTCCTCGGCATCCTCGAGCCTGTCCGCGATCTCCGGGTCCTTCCTCTTGATCTCTCCCTCCAGTCTGGTGTTCGTCCCGACGCGCCTGCTGCAGCCCGTCGAGGCCAGCAGAAGCATCGCCATGAAAAGCATCGGCTTCTTCATACCGTATCCTTTCCTGTGGTCGATTGGGACGGAGCGGGGCTCCATCATCCGTTCCGCACGAACCTGAGCCCTCCTGAGCGGGTCGGATTGAGCGCGAGAGCCAGTTTGCCCGACAGGAGATCGAACACCTCCCCGCCCAGAACCTCGAGCCTCCACCCGCACAGGTCGGGATCCCCCGACACGATGTCTTCGGGCTTCTCGCCGGGGCGGGCGGACGCCAGCCTGTCCAGCAGCTCGCGGGGCATCAGCAGGGAGGTTGCGATCCCGAGCCTCCCGGCCTTTTGCTTCGCATAGATCCTCAGGATGTCCGCCCTTGCCGAGGCGGCGCCGTCGGATCGCTGGACTCTGATCTCGGGAACATCCCCGGGAGGATCGGAGAGGGCGTTCCTCACTACTTCCAGGACTTCCTCGCCCCACTTGCCCGCGAAGCCCGAGGGAAGGCCCCTCAGACGCTCCAGGGAATCCCGGCATGTCGGTGACATGACTGCAAGCCTGGCGAGCAGGGAATCGGGGGCTACGTGCTGCCTGGGCCTGTCCAGGCCGCGGGCCCTCGTCTCCCTCCACCCTATGAGGCGCCACAGGACGGGGAGATTGGATTTCTTGATCTTTCCCGTGGATCTGGCCCTGCGGAAGAGGTCGGGGAGCGACACCTCGTAGCTCTCGGGCCGGACGAGATCCAGGGCCTCGTGCCTGTACCAGTCCGTCCTCTTCTTCCTTTTCAGGTCGGCGTCCAGCCTGGCATGGAGATCCAGCAGATAGCGCACGTCGTCCAGCGCGTAGTCGAGCTGCTCCCCGGCCAGAGGGCGCCGGGACCAGTCGCTCAGGCAGAAGGCCTTCTTCGACTTGATCCCGCAGGCATCCAGAAGCAGGTTGTGAAGGCTGCACTGTTCGCCGTACCCCAGAAAGGCCGCAGCGATCTGGGTGTCGAAGACGTTCTCGAGGATTCCCCCCGGAAGGGTCCGCATCAGGACGGCGATATCGTTCCTGGCGGAATGCATCACCTTCGTGATCGAAGGATCGGCCAGGACGGGTTCCAGAGGGGCCAGATCGCCTACCGAGAGGGGATCGATGGCCCAGGGGCCGCTCCTGTCGGCGATCTGGACCAGGAAGAGTTCGGGCCAGAATCTCCGCTCGCTGTGGAACTCGGTGTCGATGGCGATCACGGGCTCGTCCGCAAGGCCTCTGCAGAAGTCTACGAATGTGTCCCGGTCGGATATGAGCCTTTCGATGGGGTTCATGCTCTCCTTACCGTCAGGAATTCTCCCTCTTCAGAGTCTCTGTCATTGCGGGCCGACAGGCGTCAGCATGCCGTGGAAGGGGCACCATACGCCCGAGTCGACCAGCGTGTAGTAGGAATAGCCGTTTACGGGGCACCTGTAACCCCCCCGGAGGCCGATGGCGCCTCCGCTCCCCTCCCAGATCTCCTCGAAGCTCCCGGGAAAGCCGTGCCCCTCTCCCATCCAGGACATGACGGCAGCGGCCGCCTCCGCACGCCGCGAACCGCATTCGTCTCCCCGGATGTCCAGGCCCTCGCCCAGATGGCGGGCCGGACAGACCAGCCTCTCACCGGCCAGCGAGTAGGGCTGCCCGGAGAAGGGGCATGACATGCTCGACGGATCCGTTCCCGACACGGCGGCCGGGATGACGACGGAGAGAGCGTAGTCCCGGCAGATGACCGAGGCCGAGCCCATGAGGGCGTCCAGCTCCGTATCCCCGGCGATTCTCCACCCGCGGTCACCGTCCTGCCGCAGCCAGAGGATCCTTGCACCCCCCTCCTCCCCCCTCGCTTCAAGCGGCCATCCCCTCGCCTCCTGACGGCCCAGCCCGCCGAGGGCCGGGTCGGAGCCCGAGGGCGTGGTCTCCATCCTCGAGAGGCCGGCTTCCGAGACCAGTGCAGCCAGGCTGTCGGTCAGGAGGGAATGCGCCTCGGCGGGAACCCCTCGCCCCAGAGCGTCGAGATATGTCCCGGCCGCCCTCCTCATGAGAACGCCCGGGCTGCCGGGCATCGCGGTCAGAACCAGCAGTACGGAGCCCAGCACCAGCGCGGCGGCGGGAATAAGTCGTTTCACCGGCCAGAGCCCCCGAGGCCGAAGAGACTGGTAAAGTCCAGCCCGAGGCCGGTCACGGCTATGCCCCACTCCTTGAAGGCGTTCGCGCCGGACAGCCTGTAGTAGATGTCGCCCGTGAAGGAGGATGACGCGCCGCCGAGGTCGAAACCCGCCCTGAGATCCAATGTCGTGGTCGAAGTGTTCTCGGCGGTTTCCCATCCTTCCCCTTCGCCGAAATTGCACTTGATGTCGCCGCGGGTGGCGAATTCCCCGCCTATGCGCACGTCGAGTTCCGGGTTGGCCTTGAGGACGAGGAAGTCGGTGGTCCGGAACTCGATGGGCGGTCGGGTCTCGCAGGAGTCCTTGGGGAAGGGGGGATAGGCGGACCATGCAGACATGCTGTACCTCAGCCCGCCCGTAGCCCGGAGGAGCACGCCCGGTCCGGAGAGTGGGGTTTCGACCGTCAGCGCTCCGTCGATGGCGAGATGGCGATCGCTCTCCGAGTATTCGCCGGATTCGAGATAGCCCTTGAGCGGTATCCGCAGACCGAGCCTTCCGATGAGCATCGGATCGCGTTCTATCCATCCGTCGAGAGTGATCCACGGGTCAGCGATGCCGGCGCCGGAAGTGTCCGCCGCGCCGGAGACCTGGATGAAGGCCGGGATGAGGATGCTCACGGTATGGCTGTTCGTGATGCCGTACCTTCCCGTCGCCAGCACTCGGATCACCGAGAGGGCGGTCGGTAGATCGTGCTCGATCTGTTTCCCGGTCGAGTCCGCCACCCACCGGCTGCTGGAGCTGAAGAACCCCAGAGCCACGTCGCCGTCGCTGTGCATCGACTGCAGTACGGAAGCGAGATTCTGGTAGTAGAGGGGATCCCAGGCCGAAGCCGGAGCAACGAACAGGAAAAGGACGAAAATCACGGGAACAACGGGGAAACCGGAGATGATTCTCCGGAAAGAGGCAGGATCGATTTTCATTCGGACCTCCGATGCTTCACACGACACCTGACGCGATCACTCCGAATCCGTGATCCACCGGGCCTTCGGCCGGAAGCGGCCGGACCTTCTCGAAGGACGATCCGGAGCCCCTGGAACGTCATTGATCCTCCAGGTTCGACAGACTCTCCTCCACGCCCGATGCTGTTGCCTCAACGGAACCGTTACGGCGGTCCGCACCCATTCCTCCCGGGACAGTCCATCGGCTGCCCGATGGAGTCGCAGCCGGAAGTCCTCTCCCTGGACAGTACAGACCACATTCAATTATACTATTGACAGGCAATTAACATCCTTTTCAGCACCCGAAAGTATTGACAAAGCCGGCCGTTTGCGTTCTTTATATACGCAAGTGCGTCTTACCCGGAAAAGGAGGGTCAATTGAGACGATCGCTGGTTTTTGCTGGTTTGATCCTGTTGCTGTCCGCTCAGATGGCGGTTGCATTGCCGTCACTGATGGGCTTTCGCGGGGTCAATAGAGTAGTAGATGCCCGCCCGGTCGGCATTGGTGAGATCATGTTCGGGCTGATGGGCCGCTACTGGGCCAGCACGAACGAAATCGAAGCCCTGGAGTTCCACAGTTTCGGCCCGGTGTACCATGATACCATCGCCGTCAGCGACAAGGAACACTACGGCGACGGCTACTTCGCAGTAGGCTACGGCCTGACCGACTTCATGGAACTCGGTGCGCGCCTCTCCTATGTCGCCAACTACTACGAGCGCGACCTCGTCCAGCCCCGCGGGATGATCGCGGGCCGCTGGGACGGCGTAGACGGCCTCGGAGACGTCAGGGTCGGAATGAAGCTCGGCTTCACTCCTACTCCGTCCAACAACCTCCTGTGGCTCGGCCTGCAGAACTGGTGGGGATTCGCCCCCTCCAAGAACGAGACTGTGACCTCCGAGGACTACTGCGGTCTCTGGTTCGACGGCATGCCCATGTATGACATCAGGAGGCCCACCATCTCCACGGGTCACACCTCCTACGGTGTCGGCGGCCTGCTCTCCTTCGACATGGCCGATGTCTGGCCCAGCAGCCGGATCAGGCTCCATGCCAACGCCGGATGGGCGCACTACAAGCAGAACTTCAACTTCACCGACTTCCGGGTTCAGATGGGCCCCGGCGGCTATACCTTCAGCGACTCCACCGATGTCAACCTCGTCGTCGAGGACAACGTCCTCGAGGCGGGAGCCGCCATCGAGTTCCCCACCAAGTTTGCGGTGCTCTTCCTCGAGTACTCCCTGCAGGAATGCCTGGACAGGGAGGGACAGAACAGCACGGCCTACCTCACTCCCGGAATCCGCTTCGTCACCTCGAGCGGCGCCCTGGTCGACGTCACGTTCGATCTCGGCATGACAGACTTCTTCGGTGAGTTCAGCGATCTCGGACACGGGCTCTATCAGACCGGGCCCGTCACCGACGAGCAGCGCATGGAACTCGCGCCCATGCCGTTCGGCTCCGCCAACGACTGGGGCATCGGCTTCGACATTGCCTTCTCGAGCGACCTGATCCACGAGGCCACTCCTCCCACCCAGGGCAGGATTTCGGGAATGGTCACCAGCTCGGTCGACGGGAAGCCGGTCGCGGCTGAGGTCTTCTTCCCAGGCACCACTATGCCGTCCGTATTCACCGACGAAACCTCCGGCTTCTACTCCGTCATGGTCCCCGGCGGCAGCACGGCCATCGCCGTCAGGTCCGAGGGCTACATCCCCGGTTCGGCCACCGTCATCATCGATGCCGGTCAGTCGGTCGTGAAGGACTTCGCCCTCATCCCGACGCCCGCGGGCGGGATCGTCACGGGTACCGTCACCTCCAGCGAGGATGGCGCGCCTCTGGTCGCCACCGTCTCCGTGACCGACGCTCCTGAGGCCATCTCCGTCTCCTCCGGCGCCGACGGCGTCTATCAGCTCCAGGTTCCGTCCGGCACCTGGACCATCAAGGCCGAGGCCCCGGACTATCTGCCCAGGTCCCAGCCCGTGGTCATCCCGGCGGACCAGACGGTAGTTGTCAACCTCGAACTCAGGCCCGCACTGGTCGAGGGCCAGGTTCTCAGCTTCAACAACATCTACTTCGATGTCGGCAGCGCGACGCTCAAGCCGGAGTCCTACGGCGTCCTCGACGGCGTGGTCGAGACTCTTCTGGACAACCCGGACGCCACCGTCAGGATCGCCGGTCACACCGACTCCGACGGCAGCGAGTCCTTCAACCAGACTCTCAGCGAGCAGAGGGCCCAGTCCGTGTTCACCTACCTGGTGAATCACGGCGTGTCGGCGAGAAGACTGTCCACCATCGGATACGGCGAGACCGCTCCCGTGGTGCCCAACACCTCCTCGGCCAACAAGGCCCAGAACAGGAGAATCGAGTTCACGGTCCTCTCCGTGAACTGAGACGACAGTACCGATCCAGCGGGGGGCGGCCCTTCGGGGCCGCCCTTCCCGTCTGGTGAAGAGACCGACACTGAAGCGTGCATCGCGTTCACGATCGACCACCCGGTCGGCTGGGGCCTACCCCGGGCTCCCGGGTTCTTCTACGACTACTCTATGAACCGGGATACCTGACGGAGCAGGATATTCGCCTTGCAAGGGTTCCGGAGCATGGATGGAACCGGCGGCGGTGGAAGGTTGCCCGCGGTCACTCCTCGAGCGAAGGCTTCCGCCCCGTCTCCTTCCACTCCAGGAACTGCCGGACGATTGTCGCATGGTCGAACGCCATGGAATCGAAGGGCAGGTCGCGGGGGAGGAAGGCGCCCGCTCTCAGGGCGTCGTCGGCGCCGCTGGGTTCGCCTTCCGCTGTGCAGTGATAGACTACGGAGACGGTGTCGCCCCTGGGGTCCCTCCACGGCCTCGAATAGACATGAAACAGCGACACCGGCTCAACTTCGAGGGATGTCTCCTCCCTCGCCTCCCTGCGTACCGCATGAGCCAGGCTTTCGCCGGGGTCCACGAATCCGCCCGGCAGCGCCCAGCCCTTCGGGAAGAACTTTCTGTCGACCAGAACGATCCTGCCGTCCGACAGTTCGATTATTGCGTCCACAGTAACCTCGGGCGTGACCGGCCTCATGGCAGGCTCCCTCCGTAAGACTTCACCAGTTTCCGCGATCCTTGCGGAAGATTCGGCACAACCGGCGGACCTTCCACACAAGGGACAATCAAATGACCCGACAGCGTTCCCGCCAGCCCCGCCGAACGCCCCGGGTTCCCTGACGGTTTGGTGGAAACACCTCCTCCCGCACCGGTCCCGAAACGTAGAGGGGCGGGCCCTGAGGCCCGCCCCATCCGAGTCCGTGAAGTGCCTACTAGAACTTCACGAGTCGCAGCGTCTCGATCGTGGACGGGGAGTCCATGCGAACGAGGTAGACGCCGGTCGGAACTTCGGCGTTCCAGGTGATCTCGTGGCGGCCGGCAGCCAGCTCGCCCGCCGCGAGCGTAGCCACACGCCTGCCCGCGATGTCGAGAACTTCGAGCGTGATCTCCGTCGGGACCGAGAGCTCGAAGCTGACGACAGCGGCACCCGTGAAGGGGTTGGCAGAGCAGGAAAGCCCCGAGGAAAGCGGGGCTTCGCTGGTTTCGTCGGCGATACCGGTGTAGATTCTGCCGCCGAGGTAGTAGAGATCGCCGCAGCTATCAGGGTCGTCGTCGTACTGCGGGTGCTCCTGGCCGCTCTGGGCGCACGAATCCCAGGCCTTGGCCCGGTTTGCAGCCTCGCCGTAGCTTATGAACCCGTCGTCGTTGAGGTCGGGATTACCGGGCAGCGCCCCTCCCGGGTAGGAACCGCCCGCCGGCAACCAACCATGCATCGCGCCGATCCACCAATAGGCCCACTCGTCATAATCGGGCATGGTCGCGCCTGCCCAGGACGACTCGGAGCCGTTCGCGGCAGAGGTGAAGGTCCGGTGCTGGCTGCCTGTGGTCGGCACGGTCTCCGCCAGGAACCCGCCTGAGTAGCACTGCTCCATCGCGACGTTGAGGGAGATGGTGTTGAACGCGTCGATCCAGGTGTCGTAGGCGTCGTCGTTCCACTGCTGGGAGTTCCACAGGTTGAGGTAGGCCTCGGGAGGCAGGTTGGTCAGCCCCTTGCCCGAACCGCCATGGTCGGTTGTGAATATGAACAGGTGATCGTCGGATCCTACGAGGGACAGGATCTGGTTGTAGCCGTTCCAGATGCCGTCGTACGAGGCGTCGAAGTCGAAGTCCACGGTGCCGTCGCCGTCAAGGTCGGGATTTGAGTTCCCGCCGCTGGAGTTGTCGACCGCCGGATTCGTCCCGTCGGCGAAGCAGATCACTATGTGGTCGTTCGTATAGCCGTAGTCCTGCGTCAGCGTCAGGTACAGGAACTGCACGTCGCCGTAGTACCGGATGTGGTTGCTGCCCTGATTGGCGCCGCCCGAGATGATCCAGGCGTAGGTGTGCTCGGGATCGTTTTCCGGGGTCTGCGGGTTCGGCACGAACCAGTCAAGGAGGGCCTGGCGGTTGTCGATGGAAGAAACCGCCGGGAGGCTCGTCCTGTAGACCTCCATCCTCTCGAGCCAGAGGGGAGGAGTATGCATCTCGACGATGCTCGTCGTGCCGTCGAAGGCCACGAACACCCAGCGGCATGGATGCTCCCAGTTTGCAAGGGCCATGTCGTCCACCAGGACGAGATAGCCGCTGAACGGGCTCACCACGGTCTCGTGCCAGGCCTCGATGCCCTGGCCCTGGTAGACGGCTTCGGGCAGATAGGACACTGTTCTGCCCGTGATGTCCAACGCGAGCAGATCGTCGAATACCAGCGCCGCAGCCTCGCGGGGGCTGCTCACGCCCGCCGAGGACAAGGCACAGAGTATGGCCAGAAGCGAAAGAGAGATCTTCAAGGTTTCCTCCATTCATGTTGGGATCGACAACTTCGTTTACGGCTTCAGCATCCTCCCTGCCGGGGAACGCTTCAGCGGGCTCACGAGGGGATTATACACAAACAGGTGGACAATCCCACCATCCGGCGACGAGTCCCCGGGAGGGGCGGGCCGGGGTCCGAGTCCATCCCCGCCACGGGCGTGAACCCGGGCAGGCCGGGAGCGCGGTATCCCTCCTCCGGAATCCACGCTCTCCGGAACAAGGGAAACAAACCACATCAAAAAGATAAGTGATATTGACAAAATAGAAAGTTGAGTTATCGTTCTGGCAACACCCGGTGTGCGGGTGGAGGTTTCTATCATCTGGAGATGCTGGAATGATCGAAGAGAAGAGAGAAATACTGAGGATGCTCTCCGAGGGCACGATCGACGTCGAAGGAGCAGAACGGCTCCTGGCGGCGCTTGAGAAGGGCGGACAGAAGCGGCGCGGCATGAAGTCGAGGCCGGAGCATGGAAGGACGACGGGCGCGTCCACGATCGCCGAGGCGATGAACACGATCCGCGAGACGGTTGCGGGAATAGGCTCGGCGGTGCGTGAGGCGATGGAGTCCGGGGAGTCCGGGGAGTTCGATCCCGACGAAGAAGAGATCTGTTCCTGCGGCGAAGAGCTGGCCCTCTCCGAGGGTTCCTTCCCCGTCGGGAAGGATTCCATCGTCAGAGTGACCCACCCCCGGGGAAAGGCTCCCGGGAGCCTTTCCGTCTCCTCGATCGAGGGCGGTTTCGCCAGAATCGGACAGGGCTCGGCCGCGAGGGTCTTCAATCGCGGCAATGAGGTCATCGTCATCTGGACCGGAGGGAACCTGTCCCTGGAGCTGCCGGCTTCGACCGGAAGGCTGAAGGCCCGCTCCAAGGGAGGAGACATCTCGGCCTGCGGGCTGCCTTTCCCCTCCTCTCTCCGCACGATGGGGGGCAACCTCGACCTCGTCCGCATGAACGCTCCCTTCAAGGCCAGGACGATGGGGGGCACGATCCGGATCGCCATTACGGGCAAGCCCTCGGGAAGCTCGATCGCGAAGACCATCGGCGGAAACATCTCGATCGAACTCGACTCCGAAGCCCGTGGATCGCTCGGGCTCCTGCTGGAAACGATAGGGGGCACGATCTCCGGTGATGCTGCCGGAAGCTCTTTTGGTTCCCCGGGACGGGCCACGTTCGAATCCGGCAAGGACAGGGAGCACAGGCTCATTGCCAGGACCATGGGAGGAAACATCCATGCCTCGGGAGAAACGGATGCCTGACAGGTCGATCCCCTCGAAGTGCCCATCCTGCTCCAGGCCACTCCTGGTGACGAAGCTGGTCTGCCCCGACTGCGGCTCGGAGGTCGTCGGGGAGTTCGACCCCTGCCCTGTCTGCAGGCTGGATGACGGCCTGAGGCAGGTCTTCGACGCGTTCCTGGACGCCCGGGGAAACCTGAGGGAGGTACAGAAGGTGCTGGGCGTCTCCTATCCCACGGCCAGGCTCCGGGTGGAAGAGGTCTTCAGGGCACTTGACGACTCCGGGCGGAATGAGGCCGGGAAGCGTGATGCGTTAAAGGTGCTCGCACGCCTGAGATCAGGGGAGATCGGTCTGGATGATGCCGAGCGACTCCTCGGCGAGGGGGGCTGATGCCGTCCATGTGAATGGATGGCATTGCCTCTTGACGAAAGAATGCAGGTAAACGAGAATCATGCTGCTCGAAGAGCGTGTCTTCGGGCGGGATGTGGTTCCGGGTCACTCCCGGAGGGTTCATGGTTCGGAAAGAGAGCCTGGTCCTATTATCCTCAGCGTCCTTGCAAGATCTGCCGCCAGTTGCGCGAATCCACACCTCGGCGCCGGTTCCCCGAAAGACATGCAGGGATGGAAGGCTTCGAGAATCGCGAAGTCTTCCGGGCCGCTCGTCCCGGGCATCTTCCGGTCTTCCGGAAGGGTTGGACCTTCACCACGCAGAGTCTCTGAAGGGGCATGACCCCGGAAAGGAAGGTGCATATGGGCAACAAACTGTTTATCGGTGGTCTCGCATGGGCGACCAATGACATCACACTCCGCGATGCCTTCACGCCTCATGGCCAGGTCAGGGAGGCCCGGGTCGTACTGGACAGGGAGACCGGGCGTTCCAGGGGCTTCGGCTTCGTGACGTTCGCCACGGAGGAGGAAGCCGCCAGGGCCAAGGACGCCATGAACGGCGCGATGATCGACGGAAGGGCCGTCCGCGTGGACTTCTCCCAGGAGAAGGACAGGGGCGATCGCCCGCCGATGCGCAGGCCGCTCGGCAACGACTGACCGCCGCTAGACGGATCGGGGCGGGCCTCCGGGCCCGCCCCTTCTGTTTCGCCGGCCGCCTCGGCGATCCGGAGTCAGCCGCCGCTCATCAGGTGCATCACGTCAACATCGGCGCCGTCCGGCACGGTGGTCTCTCCGTAATCGCTGCGAGGCACGAGCCTTCCGTCGATCCTGACCACCAGGAGGGGAAACGTGTACCTTTTCTCCTCGAGAATCTTCCGCACGGTCATCCCGTCGTGCCACGGGTGGGGAGAACCGTTCACGGTGATCATCAAAGCAGGGGTTTCACCACTTCGACGACCTCCGGGTAGTCGATTCCGAGGTCTTGAAGGGTCTCGATCGTCGGTATCCCCTCCCTTGTCCATCCCTTGCGCTTGTAGACGGCGTCCTGGAGCTTCTCGTACCTGTCCTCGCGGTATGCCCGCAGTGCGGCAATCTTCGCGGGGGTGTCCATGCCGGACGGATCGACACCCACCTGCTCCCTGAGCTGCTTGTCGTATCTGTCGGCCCTGGACTCGTACTCCTCGACCGTGACCGGCCCGACCATCCTGTAGGGAGGCAGGTCGTCGATTCGGCGGCCCTTTCCCATCCTGATGCAGAAGACCTTCTGGAAGTTGTAGACCCTCGCCGACTGCCGGATCAGGCCCTCCCTGTCGAGATCGTTTCCCGTGACTGCCTTGTAGATGGCGAGATAGTTGTCCACGTGTTCCGGAACCTTCGCCGGCTCGTCGGTGGATGCGTTGTCGGCGGGCTCGATGTCGTTCCAGGGAAGCTTGCAGAGCCCCTGAAGCCCGAACCAGGTTCTGAACATGGGGAAGTAGTACAGAGCCTCGGCCTTGTCCTCGAAGGTCGGGATCCTGTTGTTCACCATGTCCATGAAGATGAGCCAGGCCTCGTCGTGCTGCGGGCCCTTGAGGGCCATGCTGTACCCGCCCTGCTGGGCGAGCGACTCCTTGGACACGTACTGTGAGTACTCGAGCCCCTTGCACTCGCAGCCTATGTCCTGGAGAAACTTCGGATCGGCGCCGTAGTGCTCGGCGAAGTACGCCTTCATCCGCCGCACTCCGAGGCCGGCCACCAGACCGAATCCCTCTCCGCGTCCTATCCTGTGAAGGAGTTCGAGCGCCGCAGGGCCGTTGCCCCAGGTTATCTCCAGGCCGCCGGTGCGGTCGGAATCTAGAATCCCGTTCTCCCAGCACTCCATGATGAAGGCCGTCGAGGTGCCGAAGGAGATGGTGTCGATCCCGTAGGTGTCGCAGTAGAAGTTCAGCTCCAGCACGACCCTCGGGTCGAAGACCCCGATGTTGGCGCCGCACCCGGCCACCGTCTCGTACTCCGGACCGTCCACGGTGACCTTGTGTCCCTTGTAGGGGCCCGTGGCCAGCTCGAATCCGTCCGCGGCCTTGGCACAGGCCATCGTGCAGCCGTACCAGCAGCCGTCGGGAAGGCCGTGCGTGACGATCGCTGAGAACGCATGGGAATTGATCCCTTCGGCGTCCGGACTGCTGCCGAACTTGTAGTTGCATGTGGGGAGCAGGTCGTATTCGTTCATGATCTCGGTGAGGTGGGCGGTTCCTATCTCCCTCATCCTGCACTGCTGGTCGTCGAGCTCGATGATCTCCCTGTGCAGCTTCAGGCCGGTCTCCTGCAGCTTTGCAAGGTCGGCCGGATTGTTGGAGGTGACGTCCAGACTGGAATACTTAACCACGACGGCCTTTATCTTCTTGTCGCGGAATACGGTCCCGATGCCGCCCCTTCCAGCCTGCTTGAGCCTGGCGACCTTTCTCCGCTTGTCATAGAAGGAGAAGTTGAGGCATCCGATCAGGGAGTTTTCGGCCCCGCTCCCGGCGGACACCGAGGATATGTGCTGCCTGTCGTTCTCGTCCCTGGCGAACATCGCCACCATCTGCTCGGCCAGGACATGGCTGTCGACGGCTTCCCCGGGGGCCTCGAAGATTTTCACCACGCCCTCGTCCCCGTCGATGTAGACGATCACGTCCCTCTCGGCCCTGCCCTGCAATTCGAGGGCGTCGAAGCCGGAGAACTTCAGGAAGGGGCCGAAGTATCCACCGACGTTGCAGTCGATCGGAATCCCGGTTGTCGGGGAGATCGAGACGACGATGGACTTTCCGGAACCGGGGTAGTTCGTGTTCCCGCCGACCGGCCCCGTGGCGATGTTGACCTCGTTCTCCGGATCGTTCCATTTCGTGGCGGGCGTCACCGCATCCCAGAGCAGCTTCAGCCCGTATCCCTTGCCTCCTGTGAACTTGGCCCTGGTGTCCGCGGAGACCGGCTTCTCGGCTATCCGCCCGTCACCGACGTTCACGTAGAGGGTTCTGTCGTTGTAGCCCGCGACTACCGGCCTCTTCTCGTACCTGAACTCGGAAACCGGCCTGTGACTGGCCTTCAGGCCTGCGACGTCGAATCCTGTATCAGTCATGATCACTCCTCGACTACGATGCCGATCGCACCCGTTGGACACTTGCGGGCGCAGGCTCCGCACGCGATGCACTTGAACGGATTCGCCAGACCCGGATAGTGCCTCATGGCTCCCGTGGGGCATACGGCGACGCAGGCGAGGCAGCCGACGCACAGCTTCCTGTCCAGCATCACGACGCCCTGGGGCGAAACTGTCAGAGCCTTGACCGGGCATTCGGCGACGCAGAGCCGGCAGGTCTGGTTGCAGACGCTCATGTCGATTTCCGGCCCGTTCTGCTCGATCCTGATGCAGGACCGCTTGGGATCGTCCACCTTGAAGAACAGCGTCGAACAGGCCGTCATGCATGCCCCGCAGGCGATGCACTTAGAGTTGTCGCACGAAAGCCGCTTCGGCACCGGCACACCTCCCGCCTCTCCAGAGAGGCTCGCTCGATTGCGATATCCAGGGAAGGCCGCGGAGACTTCCGCGACGATTCTTCCTGTGCGTCTAAACTAGCCTCCAACGGCTTTTATGGCAATACTCTATGGTACCGCCGGAAGCCGGCGGGCATGGATTCCGGCTGGATTCCCGTCGTTGGAATCCCCGGTCACGGTCGATAGTCGAGGGCACGGAGGAGGGGACATGCTGTCCGATCCAGGTTCCGGCATGAACGGCGGGGTTTTCGCGTCCAACCCTCCCGGCACGAGAAGGGTTTTGTCGGGGTGCTCGGTGGGAATCGCCGGCGCCGGAGGGATCGGGTCAAATGCGGCGATGCTCCTGGCGAGAGCGGGGCTCGGCAGGATGGTCGTGGTCGACCATGACGAGGTCGCCCTGCCCAATCTCAACCGCCAGGCCTATTTCCTCGACCAGTGCGGAAGGCTCAAGGTGGACGCCCTGGCCGAGAACATATCGAGAACCGGAGCGGGTACGGTTTTCACCGGGCTCCCGATACGGCTGTCCCCCGGCGGATTCTGCGCGCCGTTCGAGGATTGCGATCTGCTGATAGAAGCGCTTGATCTTGCGGAGACCAAGGTCATGGCCATCGAGGAATGGGCACTGGGGATGCCGGGAGTACCCGTTATCGCCGTATCGGGCATCGCCGGCACGGGAGCGTCGGGGACCATACGCCTGGAGCGCCGCGGGTCGATCTCCCTGGTGGGTGACCAGACCAGCGGCCTCCATCTCGGAACGCTCTCCACAAAGGTTTCCCTCGCGGCCTCAATGGTCGCTGACGAAGCGGTTTCGATTCTTCTCGAAAGACATGCATCGGGAGCCTCTGCCCGCGGGGCGGGGGAAGTTCCGGACGGAGGTTCAGCATGAGACCAGGCCGCTGCATCGCCATTCGTGGAGGAAGCCGGGAATCCAGGCTCGCCTGCGCCGCAGGCATAGCCCGATGCTGCTCCGAGTCGGGGGGTACCACCGTCTCCTTCGCCGGCCCCTGGAACAGCACTGGAGATCCCGATCCGTACAACGGCTATCCGTTCTCGAGTCTCGTGCTCGTCGCCCCGGAGGCCAGCCTCGTCTACAGGAGACCGGGGGTCGACCCGGCGGCTTTCAGCTCATTCTCCGACATATCCGCCGACCTCGTGCTGGTAGGTCTTCCGGGGCACGACTTGCCCGGCATCGCCCTGGATGCGGCCGCGGCATCGGAGAGCGGATGCCTGGCGACCTGGGGGTTCGATGCGGTCCCTCTTCCAAGGCTCGACGGCCTGCAGGCGCCTGTGATGCTTCGAATCCTCGGAGTGGTTCCTGAACCATGCCGCCAAGGGGAGGACAGCCCTCCCGACGGCACGGTCTCCCTCCGCATCGGCGACTCGCGGATTCCTCTGTCCGGTTATCCGGCACGGGTTCTGTCCGCATTGATCGAGTCCTTCGTTGGAACCCTTCACGGTGCCGAAGCCGGGGGCGACATAAGGATCGATCTTAGGAGAGGCCCGCAGCGCGGCTGACCTGGCGTCAGGAAACGGGAAGGGCCCCGGTGACCGGGGCCCTTCTTTTCGGATACGACGGCGTTCTACTTCTTGGTCTTGCAGCCGCCGCAAGTGCCTGTGACCTTGGGAGCCGGCGCCTTGGCGGGAGCAGCTTCCTTCTTTGCGGTCTTTGCAGCTATCTTGGCGGCCTTCTCGGCATTGCAGGTCTTCACCGCCTTCTCGACCTTCTTGTCAGCCTTCGCCTTGTCTACCTTCGCGTCCGCGGTCTTCCTGGCAGCCTTCGCTTCGGCCATCTCCACCCTCCAGAGCGGAATGAACAGACCGGCCCGGAGAACCCGGGTTTGACAGTAAATTACAGTCCGGTACGGGGATGTCAATCAATCCGGACGATCCCGGGAGGCCTCAGAGAAGCGTCCCCTCCCTCTTCCGCTCCGCCATCTTCTTGACCTTCATCAGCCTCGTGAGGTTCCCGCGCTCGATTTCCTCGAGCTTGAGCCTGATGCGGGAAACGGCCTCTTCCAGTTCGGGAATCAGGATGTACTCGAGCGCATTCACCCGCCGTCTCGTCCTGTCGATCTCCGCCGCGAGGATGCCTATCGCCTTCTCCTGGCCGGCGAGCCTTACGATTCCCGGAAGAACCCGGGCGAAGACCTCGAGGGAGGCGTCGAGTTCCGGAGTGGTGTCGAGCATCCCGTAGTTGCGGATGCTGCCCTCCATGGAGACGTCGAATTCCGGCAGAGTGAGATTCATCACCTTGCGTGTAGAGCCGTGGACGACCGCAACGGCTCCAGGATAGCGCAGGGCGTCGGCCAGGGCCTCCCGTCGCATGGAGGCGCGTGCGAAGAGGAACTCCCTGTATGCCTCGAGAAGCTCCCCCTCGATCTTCTGGCGGGCGCCCATGTATTCCGCGATGAGGATCTTGAACTGCCTCATCAGCTCGTCCAGCTTGTCCTTCAGCAGCTTGTGCCCGCGCCGCGCGAGGACCGACCGCTTCCGGAGCGTCTGCAGCTCCATGCGGGTGGCGCGAACGACTACGGCCATCAGGAATGCTCCCCTGCGGGCCAGTATTTGTCGAGGTGCTCGGGCCTCACCCGCTTCATCTCCTCGCGTGGCAGGAGCTTCAGCAGCTCCCAGCCGAGGTCCAGGGTTTCCTCGATGGTGCGGTTCTCGCCCTCACCCTGGCTTATGTACCGCCTCTCGTACTCCTCGGCGAACCTCAGGTACTGCTGGTCGAGCGGGCTGAGCGCCGCCGTGCCCAGGATCACGGCCAGTTCACGGGCGTTCTTTCCTGCCGAGTAGGCCGCCATGAGCTGGTTGAACAGGTCGGCGTGATCCTCGCGGGTCTTGCCCTTCCCGATACCCTTGTCCTTGAGCCTCGAAAGCGACTCCATTACGTCCATCGGGGGATAGACGCCCCTCTTGTGCAGCTCGCGGTTCAGGATGAGCTGACCCTCCGTGATGTACCCGGTCAGGTCCGGTATCGGATGCGTCTTGTCGTCCTCGGGCATCGTGAGGATCGGGATCTGCGTTATCGAACCCTTTCTCCCCTTCACGCGGCCGGCTCTCTCGTAGATGGTGGAGAGGTCGGTATAGAGATACCCGGGATAACCCCGTCTTCCCGGAACCTCCCGGCGTGCTGCGGATATCTCGCGCAGCGCGTCGCAGTAGTTCGTCATGTCGGTCAGGATGACGAGGATGTGCATGTCCTTCTGGTAAGCCAGATACTCGGCCGCCGTCAGGGCGAGCCTGGGTGTGGCGATCCTCTCTATCGCCGGGTCATCCGCGAGATTCAGGAAGACGACCGCTCTGTCCATGGCTCCCGTCGACTTGAAGTCGCGGATGAAGTAGTCGGCCTCCTCGAAGGTGATCCCAAGCGCGGCGAACACCACTGCGAAGCTCTCGCCCTCGCCGATCACCCTTGCCTGCCTGGCGATCTGCGCCGCCACGGCGGAGTGCGGGAGGCCGCTCGCGCTGAAGACCGGTAGCTTCTGACCTCGGACGAGGGTGTTTATCCCGTCTATCGAACTCAGCCCGGTCTGGATGAACTCCGCCGGGTAGTCCCTCGCGTAGGGGTTCAGCGGCGAACCGTTGATGTTGATCATCCTGTCCGGGACTATGGGAGGGAACGTGTCGAAGGGCGCCCTGGGGCGTCCCTGCCCGTCGAAGACCCTGCCCAGCATGGTTTCGGAAACACCAAGCTCGACGCTCTTTCCGAGGAACCGCACGACGCTCTGGGAGATGCCGACGCCGCTCGAACCTTCGAAGAGCTGGACCAGAGCCATCGACTCGTTCACCTCGAGTACCCTGCCGTGCCGGATCGTCCCGTCCGGCAGCTCGATCTCGGCCAGCTCCTCGTAGGTCACTCCCTCGACGTTCTCGACGAACATCAGAGGCCCGGAAATCTCGACGGTAGTCCTGTATTCGCGGATCATCAGGCTCCCTCCCCCGCGCGTGCAGTCTGTTCGAGCACGCCCTCGATTTCGGAACCGGCGGTTTCGAGGATCCGGTCGATTTCCTCAAGTCGATTCTCGGGCACGTACCGGGCCCGGGCCACCGACTCCCGGAAGGGCAGGGAAAATAGATCCTTCGGTGAGGCCCCGGCTCCTATGGCGCGGGACAGGGACTCGTGTATCGACATGATCAGACCCAGCAGGCGGACCTGCTTCCGCATCGAGCAGAAGGTGTCCACCTCGTGGAATGCATTCTGGTGCAGGAAGTCCTCGCGGATCGACCTGGCGGTGAAGAGCGTGAGCTGATCTTCGGAAGAGAGGGATTCCGCGCCTACGAGCCTCGCAATCTCCTGGAGGTTGGCCTCCTCCTGTAGAAGGGCGATCGCGCCGTTCCGTAGTGCCGTCCAGCCGGCGTCCAGCTCCTTCCCGTACCAGTCCCGGAGGTTCTCCGTGTACAGGGAATAGCTCTCCAGCCATCCGATGGCGGGAAAGTGCCGCATGTAGGCGAGCCTCGCCTGGAGGCTCCAGAAGACCTTCACTACCCTCAGAGTGGCCTGGACCACGGGGTCGGACAGATCGCCCCCGGCCGGGCTGACGGCGCCGACCACGGTGAGCGCTCCCTCCCTCTCGCCGGAGCAGAGGCAGTGGACCTTGCCGGCCCGCTCGTAGAACTCGGCGATCCTGGTTCCGAGATAGGCGGGGTAGCCCTCCTCACCCGGCATCTCCTCGAGCCTGCCCGACATCTCCCTCATGGCCTCGGCCCATCTGGAGGTGGAGTCCGCCATGAGAGCGACCGAATAGCCCATGTCACGGAAGTACTCCGCTATGGTCATCCCGGTGTAGACGCTGGCTTCACGCGCCGCCACCGGCATGTTGCTAGTGTTAGCGACCAGCACGGTGCGCAGGATGAGGGGTTTGCCGCTCCTGGGGTCGAGAATCTCGGGGAACTCCTGCAGTACATCGGTCATCTCGTTGCCGCGTTCGCCGCATCCGACATAGACGACGATCTCGGCGTCCGCCCATTTTGCGAGCTGGTGCTGTATGACGGTCTTCCCGCTGCCGAACGGCCCCGGGACGCAGGCCGTTCCGCCCTTGCCCACGGGGAAGAAGGCATCGATCACGCGCTGACCCGTCACCAGGGGTTCGGTGGGAGCCATCTTCTTCTGCACGGGACGAGCCCGTCTGACCGGCCACTTCTGGTACATACGGAGATCGACCTCTTCGCCGGAGGCCGTCCTGACCTTCGCTATCACTTCGTCGATCGTATAGGAACCGGCCGGGGCGACCCAGGCGAGGGTTCCGGAGATGCCTGGGGGAATCATTATCCTGTGCTCGACCGTTGCGGTCTCGGGGACCGAGCCGAGGAAGTCGCCGCCGGTCGCCGCGGACCCCACGGTCGCGGTCGGCGTGAATTCCCACCGCCTGGAATGATCCAGGCCCGGTATGTTGATCCCTCTGGATATCCAGTCGCCGGAGCGCTCGCGGACCTTGTCGAGCGGCCTCTGGATTCCGTCGTATATCGAGGTGAGCAGACCGGGGCCGAGTTCGAGGGAGAGAGGCTCGCCGGTGCTGTAGACGCGATCGCCCGGGCCGAGGCCCCATGTTTCCTCGTAGACCTGGATGGACGCAGCGTCGCCCTTGATCTCGATGATCTCGCCCAGGAGACGCATGTCGGAGACATAGACCACGTCGTACATCCTGGCCTCGGCCATACCGCCCGCAACGACGAGCGGTCCCGCGACCTTCCTGATGGTGCCCTTTGTCATTGCCTGGAGACCTCCGGAATCCGAGGGCTATCGCTCCTCAGCCATGAGATCGACGCCCACGGCTCGCGTTATCTGCCGTCTGATCGTATCTCCTCCGCGGCCCGCCGACCCGGTGATGCCGGGAAGAACGACGACTGCGGGTATGGGTCTTTTGGCCGTGCGTTCCACTTCCTCGCGGAGATGGTCCAGCATGGCCTCTGTTATCATTATGACGGACGCTCCTCCGGCTACGGCGCCGCGGAAGGCCCGGACGGCCTCCTCGGCGTTGCAGGGGTTCTCCACCGAAACGCCCAGCGCCCTGAAACCGAGGGAGGAGTCGGGGTCGCCGATAAATGCGATTCCCTGTCCGGACACGGCGTCCTAGCCTCTCGGCAGGCGCCTGGAGAGACGCGCCCTGTCCATGCCGGCGGCCTTAGCCGCGAGCAGTATCCTGAGATGGTTCATCTCCATCTCCTTCTTGAAAATGAATGCGGCGAGCGGAGCCGGGCCGAACAGTTCGAAGGAGCCGGCATCCAGCATCTCCATGATCACCCGCTCGGTTTCGCGCTCGAGTTCGAGGAAGGATCTGGAGGAGAGAGTCTCCTTCACGAACGGGGCGAGCCGTTCGAGATTCTCGATGTCGGCGACGAAGTCCGGCAGGGAGCCCTCCAGGGCGGCACCACAGACCGCCTTCCGGGAAACCGTCCCCCCCTCCAGGAGAACTCCGGGGGACAGATCCTCCCTGCTCCCGGAGAGCATGATCCTGATGCAGGTCGTGACGTTCCTCGAATCGATCATGGTTTCGAGCAGGCGCCTGAAGCCGGGCCCCATGGATGAGAATTCATCGAGTTCCAGGCCGGCGGCCATCCTGTCCAGTATCCTGTCCACTTCGAGCGGGGACGGATCGCTCAGGGAGGAGAGTTCCTCCGCTGCTGCGCTCATGGCCGCGGGGAGGAGCTTCCGGGCTTCCTCGTCCGCAAGGGCCGATGCGAGGAGTGAATGCTCCACAAGCCCCGGCTTCTCGAGTTCGGGGCCGTCCGCATTCCCCCCGCACAGGGCTGCCTTCCAGAGATATCGCGCGTTGCGGGCGTCGCGGCGATGGAGAATCCCTCTCACGAGCGCCCGATCCTCCGAGAGTTCCATCAATTCCTGTTCGGAAGCCGCCTGGGCGGCTTCGAACACGGTTTCGAAGGCACACTGCGAAAGCCCAGGGAATCGGCCGTACCAGGTGTCCGCAAGGAGGCGGGAAGCCTCGACCGAATCGGCCGCGGACAGGAGCATCTGCCATGTCCGTGCGGGGAGCAGATCCTTCTCGAGGGCCCCGATCCTGCCGTTGGGATAGAGGTACGGGTTCCTCATCCGCGGCTGCCGGAATCCGCCAGCATCGGGGCGAGTTCCATTACCAGCCTCTCCCTCTCGAGGGAGGCGAGCATCGAGAATGTGGCGTTGAAGCTTACGCCGCCGGAACTCATGATCACCCCGCCGCGGCCGCCGTGCCTCTCCGGGATCAGGCGGAAGTTCCTGCCGTTTCCAGAGGCTTTCCTGAGGAGCGCAGGCGTTATCCTGTCCGCGTCGTCTTCCGAGATGGCCACGTCTATGTCGCCCTCCATCGTGCAGGCAGAGAGGATCGAGGTCACGAGTTCGCCGTACTCCGCGTCCGGAAGGCCGGCGAGCCTCTCGACCGCATTCGTGATCGCCCTGTCCAGAAGGGCCCTCTTCTCCGTCTCGACCATCCTGTCGGCCTCGCGGGCGGCATGGAAGCGCAGCCTGGCCTCGAGTTCAGAGGCATTCCTGGCGACCCTGTCGAGATCCCGGGCGAATTCCTCCTCGAGCCGCCTTCTGGCTTCGTCGAGGGCGGACCGCCTTTCGGAATCCGCGGCCTCGACGAGACCGGCGGCCTCATTCGCCGCATCCTCCCTGATCCTGGCCGCTATCGATTCGAGTGACATCCCTTACAGCCCCTACGGGAGCATAAGGAATGACACGAGGAAGCCGAGGATGGCGTAGAACTCTACGAACACCGCGAGAATGAGGCCTTTCGTCGCATCCGCAGGCTGCTTCGCCGCCAGTGCGACGCCCGAGACGCCTACCTTGGCCTGGTGTATGGCGGAGAGGAGGCCGGTGAGGGCGACGGGAATCCCGGCGAGAAAGGACTGCAGTGCGAAATCACTCGTGAGCGTCGTCTGAGCGGTTATCCTCTGCAGGAGCAGGAATGCGATGACGAAGCCGTAGATGCCCTGCGTGCCGGGAAGAGCGACGAGGAGGAGGAGCTTGCCGAACTTCTTGGGATCGACACTGAGAACCCCGGCGGCCGCCTGGCCCACCATGCCCACTCCGACAGCGGAGCCGATGCCGGCAAGAGCCGCTGCGATGGCAACCCCGGAGTAAGAGAGGAACTCGTTCACCTGCTACCCCCTTCGGGATCCTGGTTGTCACGGATAATGTTTACATACTGGGATTTGTATTGCAAGGGAGAGAACGGGACCCCCGTGCCCTCGTAGAACTTGCCGAAATACTCGACGAACTGCAGCCTTGCGGTATGGATGAAGCCTCCGAGGACGGACATGGCGATGTTGAAGACATGGCCGAACACCAGGACCGGAATCGTGATCAGGAGGCCGAATCCAGGGATGTCCGTTCCGGGGAGCATACGGGATATCTGGTTCACGACGGTGGCGATTATCCCCCCCGACAGAGAGAGGGCGAACAGCCGCGAATAGGAGAGGGCGTCCGCAAGAAGGTTGACTATCCCGTAGGCGGCCATCATGCCGAGGCCGACCTTCCCGAAGCCCCTGGCCTCCCGGCCGCCCATTATGAAGATCAGAACGGCGCCGGCAAACAGGCAGAACAGCAGGATTCCGTCCATGGGACCCGTGCTGTCATAGAGAACCCCTTCGAGCAGGTAGTGGTTGAACAGCCAGGGGAAGAGCCCCACGGCGGCCAGCACCCAGCCGGTCTGTTCGAGGACCGCCGTCGCTCGTTCTCCGTTCCGCCAGCGCTTCACGAAGTTGATGACGACTCCGGCCAGGAGCTGTACTACCCCGAGAGCCATCGTCGTGTAGAGAAACTGCATCGAGACGCTGTACGAACTCCCGTCTGGGACGAGGGAATCCAGCAGGGCGGCCGGCGCGGTCATGAAGGACGGCAGGGAGGCCCTGTCCATTCCGAACCATCCTCCGAACAGGGTTCCCACCAGGATCGCGGCGATGCCGCCGTGGAACAGGATGCCGAACAGCCTGTTACGGCGGCCCTTCCTTTTCTCCAGAAGGATTCCGGCGCCTGCGAGGGCCGCGAGGACGGCTCCGTAGCCGGCGTCACCGATGCAGATGCCGAGGAAGAGAGAGTAGAACGGAGCCATGAGAGGAGTCGGATCGGGGTCCGAGGGGGAGGGGCTGCCGAACATCTCCGTCAACATGGCGTAGGGATCGAAGACTTCCCTCTGGGTTATGGCCGAGGGCGGCTCTTCGTCCTCGTCCGGTTCTATCCGTTCGAGGAGGGCGGCTCCGAGCCCGGAGACGGAGGCTGCGAGCCTGTCGAAGTCCCTGTCCCGCACCCATCCCTGTATCGTGAAGAGCCTGTCCCCCGCAAGACCTGCCCCAGTGGCGGAAAGCCTCGACAGGAGGAGCCCCGCCGCATCCCTCAGCTCCTCGAGATCGGGGAGGCGGTCCGAGAGGGCGGCGGCCTCCGTTTCAAACTCTGTGATTCGCTTCTCGAGGGCTCTGATCCTGCGGCGCTCCGATTCGAGGAGATCGGAGACGCGACCCTTCCTGTGCCCGAAGTCGACAGGGGAGAAACCGAGTCTCGATATCTCCTGGCGGAGTTCTTCGGAGGCTGCGGAATGGATGCACACGACGAATCTGGCCGTCCCGTCAGGGTTCGGGGGGACGAGTTCCAGAACAGCCGCCAGGGGCTCGGACCCGTCCAGGGCTGTCAGCGCCTCCCTCGACGAGGCAGGGCAGACCCCCGCGTGTATCGTGAGGGATCCGCAGCCGCAGCCATGCTCGCCGAGTTCCTCCGGCAGAATGTCCAGATCGGCCCAGGCCGACAGGAAGGATTCCTCTTCGCGGGCTTCCTGCAGGTCGCCGCTTCGTTCGGAAATCAGCATCGCGAGCCGCCATGCCCGCCGCGCGCTCCAGAGCAGATCCCCGTCATGCAGCAGGGCTGTCAGCCTGTCTGCCGGAATGCTCCTCGGGACGGTGCCGAGCTTCTCCACAAGGCCGGGCTTCGGCCTGAACTCTCGCAGGAAGCCTATGACCGACTCGAGTTCGTCGATCCGGCCCGCGATGGCGGATGTATCGAGCCCGGCCGGGAGGAGCCAGTCCTGGGAGTCGTCGGGGGAGGCCGGGTGGAAGCCGCCGCTGGACTCGAGAATGGCGAGCAGGCCGTCACGCTCCGAGGAGTGGCAGATAGCCCTCGTCTTCGAGACGCGGTCTATCGCCAAGTCAGCCCTCCCGGACCGAGAGGAGTTCGGAGAGAGTCTTCAGGGCCCTGGCGGTCAGCTCCTCCTCCATCGAACGCAGGCGCTCGATCCTCTCCTCAGATGCCCGGAGGAGAACGCTCTTCCCGGCATCTACCGAACTCCTGACCGCCTCCTCCCTCTTCCGGGTTTCGACGGCCACCCTGCGGTTCAGTTCCTCACCGAGAGCGGCAATCTCCCCCGGTATCGCAGCCCTGATGGAGGAAGCCTTTCTCCGGGCGTCCTCAACGGTCTGCCTGGCCTCGCGTTCGGCCTGCTTCAGGATGTCGAGCGATCCTGTCACGCCGTTTCCGCCTTTCGACAATGTGCCATGTCTGCCTCATGCACTTGTGGAAACAACCTGCCAAACACCTTTATGTTAACGACACATAATATTGTCTATCTAAAAGATACTTAGTTTTACACAGCGGGGAGGACTTTTCCACATTTTCCACATCGATGGCTCCCGAGTCAGACCTCATGCTCCCCTTCGGGGCGCATGCGGCAGTTCCCCTCAAAGAATACGCCATCCTCGATGATGAGGGAACGGGTGAAGATGTCTCCCTCGACCCTCGAGCCGTGCTGGAGTTCGAGCTGATTGTCCGCACGGATTGTTCCTATGACGGTTCCTCCGATGATCGCCTCGGTTGCACTGACGTCGCCGCGGATCAGCCCGTCGTGGCCCACCGTCAGAGTGCCGGTGACATCGATCTGCCCTTCTATGGTGCCGTCGACGCGCAGGCCCCCTTCCATGCGGAGCGTCCCGTTGAACACGCTCCCGGAACCCACTATCGAGTTCATCGACGACGAACGCGATGAATCATCACGGCCCATGGCAGCCTCCCTGGAAAAACCCGGTCCTCACTGGCCGGCATGCTCCGAAATATTCTCGAGCCTCTCACGGACGGTACCGATCTCCTCGAGAACCGTCTCGATCGAGTCGAGCCGCGCCTCTATCTCCCTGGCGGAAGCCAGGGAGTCCTCCAGCTCCTCGACGCGCGCCCTGAGCGATCCGGAACCGACGCCCCGGACGAAACCGAGCGCGACGATCGCAATCGCGGCAAGGATTATTACTATAGTAAAAACGACTCCGGCCCGCAGGAGGAGGAGCCGCCCGCCGGCGAGCCGCCATTGCCTGGAAGGCCTTCCTCCGTGAGGGATTATCGAGATCGTTACTCCGTTACCGCCCATTCACGGCTCCCGCGGCATCCAGGGATTACGATCCGGGCAGACATTATCCGTCGTCAGGGAACACCCGCAGGTGCGGGCGGCGCAACCCCGGTTCGCGGCGGGCGCGTGCATTCTCACAGCCTTTCCATGAGTTCTGCGATCTCTTCCCTGCCCATTCCTGCGCCCAGTGCGGCCATCAGGAACAGCCTCAGCTTGTGGCCGTGCATGTCGCCCGCCAGGATCGCACCCCTCGCCACCAGGTCGGAACCTCCTCCCACATACCCGTACACTCCGAGAACCCTGCCAACGTAGCAACGGCTCACGACGGCGACAAGGACGCCCGCCTCATGAGCTTCTCCCACTGCGTTCGCGACGTCGGGCGGAACGTTTCCCCTGCCGAAGGCCTCCAGCACCACGGCTCTGTCGCCCTGGGACACGCAGAAGCGGAGTTCGCGCGCTCCCAGCCCGGCGGCGGTCCTCACCAGGCCGACCCTCTCATCCAGAACCGGATCCCCCGGAGGAAGCCTGAGGCTCCAGCATGGTCGGTTGACCAGGAAGACCCTGTCCTCGTCGACGTAACCGATGGGACCGTAGCCGGGTGACGCGAAGCTGCCCACGTTGCTCGTGTAGGTCTTGGTCACCCTGCAGGCTGCGTGTATCTCGTCGTTCAGCACTACGGCAACTCCGAAGTTATGAAAATCAGGACATGTTGCCGTGAGCAGGGCTGCTCTGATGTTCCGGGGGCCGTCTACGCCGAGTTCGGCGGAACTTCTCATGGCGGCGGTGAAAACGACCGGACAGCCTTCGCCCATGGATATGTCGGCGAGAAAGGCGCTCTCCTCCAGTGTGTCCGTCCCGTGGGTCACCACGATGCCGTCGAATCTGCCCGTCCGTCTCAGATCCCCGACGAATCTGCAGAGTTCGGCCATCCTGGACGGGGTCATCTGGGGGCTCGGCAGGGCGAAGAGTTTGAAGTGCTCCACCTCGCAACCCGGCAGAAGCCCGGAGTCGATCAACTGCACGTCGTTGTGACCGTTCTCCGGCGATCTGATCTGGAATCCTGCGGGGCCCGGGACCATCTCGATCGTACCCCCGGTCGAAACCAGGGCGGCTCTCTTCTCTTCCATCATTCCTTCACTCCGAAAGACGCGCCATGTGCATCAGCCTGTTCTTCAGGGCTTCGGGGTCGTCTGCGAGCGCTGATACGTCGTTCAGGAAACCCTCCTTGTTGAAGAGCCCGTCCATCAGGTGGATCAGTTCGGTATCCCTGCTCACCGCCTCCAGCAGGACGGGGTGTCCTTCGAGTACACCCAGAAGCTCCTCCCTCGCCGGGTCGAGCGTCCATCTGAGAAGGGTCGCCATCACGTCGGCGTTGTCCCTGTAGCGGCGTCTCATCTCGGCGCTGATCTCTTCGGCCTCGATGGCCGTGATCTCGCCCTTCCTGCGGCGGATGCTCCTGAAGACCTCGGAAGCAGCCTCGAAGGCCTCTCTCGCGGCCTCTGCGACTCCTGAAGGCCGCCTGCCGGTGCCCGAAATGAGCCACACACCGTTCAGGCAGTCCCTGACGCCCAGCTCCTGTCTCCTGTCCTCGAACTCGAGGATGACCTCCTCTATTGTCAGGAACAGCGATCCGAACTGCCTCAGGAACCTCACCTGCGAGACGACGCCGGGCTCCCTCGCGATCCTGTCGAGAAGACTGTCCACGAGTTTCTCGCGATTGCCAAGCCCTGCGATGACGAGTTCGATCCTGCTCATGGCCCTGCGCCTCCACAGGGGCCGGAAGAGTTGTTTCTCCGCCGTCTTGAGGGCCTGGGCGACGCCGGACTCGCCGATGCCGGACGAACCGTAGGAAAGGCATCTCTGGAAGGCGAGAAGGAGCTCGTCTCCCCCCGTCTCGTTTCCGAGGAACTCCGCAACCTCCAGGAATCCGTCCGTCAGGTTGTCGAGCCCGGGTGTCCTGGCCCCATCCAGGAGCAGGAGATCTATGAGACAGTTCCCGAGCGGGGTGAAGACCTCCATCCTCCAGCTCCGGCTCGCACTGTCGCCGGAATGGTCCGATGCCCGTCTCGCGAACAGGCGCTCGGCCTTCTCCGAGGCCTGGGTCGATACGAGTCCCTTCCCCTGCTCGTGGAGACGGAACAGCTCCAGGAGTTCGCCGTGGGCGAGATCGGAGATCGTCGCCAGGCCCTCCCTGGTGTTTCGCAGCATCTGGGGCCGGGCGAGCAGTCCGGCCCGGGACAGGCCCTCCCACAGCTTCCTCGCCTGGTTTATGAAGACCCGCTGCATCTTCCTGTCACCCGTCAGGATGCGCGATATCTGGGTGGCCTCCTTCAGGAGGGCTGCCTCCGAGGCCCGTACCTTGCTCCAGCCCGAGTAGACCTCCGCCGCCCAGTCTTCCGGGATCTCGGGGGTGATCTCCCCCCTCCGGCCTCCGAGAAGACGGATCTTCGCGGCGTACGATTCTATCAGCATGTGTTCGAGCCTGCCGGCAACCTCGTTGAGATACCCCGCGCCCGCGGGAAGCCCCTGCACGGACCTCATGGCCTGGGAGGCGATGGATTCGACGAAGAAGGCCAGTGTCCCGGGTTCGTCCGGGAGTATCTCTATCGCGGTCGGCAGCACCTGTCCGAAGAAGGAGGCTCCTGTCCTGGTATGCCAGCGGGCGATCTGGGAGTCGGTGTCGCCGGCGGCGTTGGAGGGCATGAGCTGACGAACCAGATCCATCATTCTGGAGGGAGTGATCGTATCCAGAGACTCGGGGCAGTCGACCAGGGAGGTGATTATCCTGGGAAGGCCCTTTTCGAGGAACTGGGCCATGGTGTTGTCCGAGGGATCCTGCCAGGCCGCCTGCCGGCAGAACGCCGAACACAGGGTCCGGACGGTCTCCACCAGGCTGGAGACCCTGTCCTCCTCCAGGCCGGGAACCTTGAGCAGTTCGGAGATCGAGTTGTCGATGGTCTTGGCGCCGTCTCCAGCCCTGAAGAGCCTCTTGAGCAGCTCGTGCTCGGTGTCGCGGACGCGGCCCTGGGCGGGCATTCTGTTGTACTCGACGACCGCGGCCGAGAGGTACTCTTCGAAGACATCCCCGCGGGCGGAGATCTCCTCCAGCAGCGGAGTCACCACCCTGTCCAGGAACCTGGGGATCCTGGCCTGCGAATCGAGCTTTTCGACGGCGTCGCAGACCGTCCGGAAGGAGTCAGTCTCCTCCGAAGCAAGAGCTGTGAGCCACTGCGGCGGTATGCTGGAGAGGAGCCTGTCCCTGTCGTCCGGCGTCATCAGCGACAGGAGTCTCACGCACTGGCCGGTCTTCCTGAGGATGCCGGCCTTGTCGGTCGGAAGATCCGTGCGCAGCAGCAGGGCGGCGGCCTGGAAGACCTCCTGTGCGGAGACGGAGGGAATAGTGAGTATCTGTTCGAGGACGTCCAGACCGGGGCCGGGCTCGGGCTGCATCACCAGAGCCTCGAGCACCCTGGCCATGGCGTTCTTGTGCGCCCTGGAGGTATCCGTCTCTTCTCCACTCGCTCCCACAAGGCGTATGAGCCTGAACCAGGTGTCGACCGGGTGGACCGGAACGGAACCCGTAATGCCGGAAAGAACTTCGACTGCATTGAGAACCTGCGTCTCCTGAACCTGGCCCTCGAACTTCTCGATGAGCGTCATCAGGACGGAGGTGTCCAGGGAACCGCCTCCGGCCAGCATAGCCAGCTTCACGAGGGCCTCTCCCACGAGCCTGGGGCTGGTGAAGGCCCCCCTCAGCGCCGTCACCTGGACTATCAGCTCAATCTCTCCTACAGCTTCCAGCTCCCTGTGAACTTCAGGAACGAGATCCAGGGCTTCCTGGATGACTTCCCTGTCCTGTTCACCGAACATGGAACCGGCTACGCGTATTCTCACCTCGGTCATTATCGCATCGAGTTCGGCGCTCTTCTCGATCTGACCCAGCACTCCCGCCATGAGATGCATGGACTGGACCGGCACGGCGATGCCGCGGAGCCTTCGGAGAAGGAGTTCCCCGAGCCTTCCGACCGCTCTCCATAGAGGCATCGATTCCTCGTCGAGGAATCTCCAGCCCATCTCCGCTCCGAAATCCAGAAGCGTCTCCCTCGCGAACGGGGCGGCATCCTTCGTCATGCTCTCGGCGATCTTCAGAGCCTGTATCACGTCGGGCCCGCCGGTAGCCGTCCGGTCCAGCCAGAAGCAGAATCTCTCCGGCCACCGGCCGGCGAGCTGGAGCAGGAAATGGATCATGGGGGCGGACCTGGGCCCCTCCCCTACCCCTCTCAGGGCGCGGAAGAACATGGCCAGCACTCTTTCGAGATCGAGGCCGGTTACCGTCCGGAGCTGTTCCCACATCCAGGCGAGCTGGAAGAATTCCATCACGGCCGTGGGATAGGACGAGGGAAGGAGGCCGTTTACCGCGCTCAGCCATTTCCTGACCAGGACAGGCTCGACCGGAGGAGGCGAGGATATCAGGGAGAGGCTTTCCAGGAGCCTCTCCCTCGAGGCGGGGCTCAGCTTTGAAACTATCAGCGCAACATCGGAACAGACGGGTTCCCAGCCACTCCTGTCGAATACCCGGAGGGCGGAGAGTTCGCGCACCATGGCCGGGTCCGCGTGAGTGGAATCGAGGAGATCGATCGGAAGAGCCGCCTCGGCGCTCACCTCCGGAACCGGAGATGGGCGTGGCTCATTGGCAACGTGCCACAGCTTCAGCTTCTTAGCTAGGACTGCTGCTGTCGGATTCCTCGGCTGTTCCGTCCCCGGCATTGTGCCCCTCGAGAGCCTCTTCGGCCTCGGGTTCGACAGTGGCTGCATCGACGATCCTGTCGCCCGAGGGAAGAACCATCAGCCGCACACCCTTGGTGCTGCGGCCGCAGAGCCTCACATCGGCGACTGACAATCTTATCACCATTGCCTGGGAGGAAACAAGGATCAGATCGTCCTCGCTCGCGACCTGGCGCACGGCGACGACGGGTCCGTTCCTTTCCAGCCCTGCAATGTTCCTGACCCCGCGGCCGCCCCTGTGGTGTCTGGGGTACTCGCTCACGCGGGTTCTCTTGCCGTATCCGTTGGAGGTGACGGTAAGTATGTCGCCGTCTCCGTCGAGGATGACCATCGAGACCAGCTCGTCGCCCTCCGACAGCCGCACTCCTCTCACTCCGCTCGTGAATCTGCCGGTCTTCCTGATCTCACTTTCGGAGAATCTGTTGGCCTGGCCGAGCCTGGTCGCCAGGAGGATCTCGGCGTCCCCGGGGGTCAGGGCTGCGCTGAGGAGGGAGGAGCCCTCCGCGAGCCTGATCGCCCTGATGCCCTTCCGCCGGGGCCTGCTGTACTCGGAAAGAGGCGTCTTCTTCAGGGTTCCGTCGGTGGTGGCGAGAATCACGTTCCCACCCTGGGAGAAATCCCTGACGCAGAGAGTCGCGACAGGGCGATCCCCTTCCTGCAGATCGATAAGGTTGACCAGAGCCTTGCCCTTGCTGTGGCGACCCTCCTCGGGAATCCTGTAGACCTTGAGCCAGTGGCAGAAGCCGAGAGCGGTGAAGAAAAGGATGCCGGAGTGGTTTGTCGATATGAAGATCTGATCCAGGCTGTCCTCTTCGCGGGTCGCGGCTCCGCTCAGTCCCTTGCCGCCCCTGCGCTGGCTCTTCCAGGTGTCGAGCGGAAGGCGCTTTATGTAGCCCGCCCTCGACATCATTATCACCATCGAATCGTCGGGTATGAGATCCTCCATCTCCATGTCGGAGGACTCCGACGACTCGAAGGTGGTTCTCCTGGGCTCGCCATAGGCGGCTGCGGCCGACTCCAGCTCGTTCATGACCTCGATTCCGAGCTGCCTTCGGTCACCTATTATCGAATCGAGCCTGGCTATCTCGGCGATGAGGACCGCGTATTCCTCGTCCAGCTCGACCCTCTCCAGGGAAGTGAGCCTGTGGAGCCTCATGTCCAGTATCGCCTGGGCCTGCTTTTCGGAGAACTCGAAACCCTTGATCAGCGCGGCCCTTGCCTCGTTCTGGTCGGCGGAGGAACGGATTATCGAGATGATCTGGTCGATGACGTCCAGGGCCCGCCTCAGGCCCTCCAGGATGTGGGCCCGCTCCTCCGCGCGCGCCTTCTCGAAGAGGCACCGCCTGAGGATCACTTCGTGGCGGTGGTCCAGGAAGAGCGAGAGCATCTCCTTCAGGGTGAGTCTCCTCGGCCTGTTGTCCACGAGGGCGAGCATGTTGGCGCCGAAAGAGACCTCGAGATCGGTATGCCTGTAGAGCTGGTTGAGCACGATCTCGCCCACCGCCTCGCGCTTCAGCTCGACTACGATCCTCATGCCATCGCGGTCGCTCTCGTCGCGGATGTCCGAGATCTCGACGAGCTTCCGCTGCTTCACCAGATCGGCCATCCTGGAGATGAGCGTGGACTTGTTCACCTGGTAGGGTATTTCCGTGATGATGATGGCATCCCGGCCCCGTTCGGACTTCTCGATGGACGCACGCCCCCTGACGGTGATCGAGCCATGCCCGGTGGTGTAGGCATTCCTGATCCCTGAGCGGCCCATGATGATCCCGCCCGTCGGGAAGTCCGGACCCCTGACGACCTTGAGCAGATCGTCGTCGCTCGTGTCGGGATTCTGGAGGATGAGGCGGCAGGCATCCACGAGCTCCCTGAGGTTGTGGGGCGGGATGTTCGTGGCCATGCCGACGGCGATGCCGGCCGATCCGTTCAGGAGCAGGTTCGGAACGCCCGAGGGGAGTACTACCGGCTCCGACAGCCTCTGGTCGAAGTTCGGAGCGAACTCGACCGTCTCCTTGTCGATGTCGCGGAGCATCTCCTCGCCGATGCGGGACATTCGAGCTTCAGTGTACCTGTAGGCCGCCGCCGGATCGCCGTCGACCGAGCCGAAGTTGCCTTGTCCTTCGACGAGGGGGTGCCTGAGCGAGAAATCCTGCGCCATCCTCACAAGAGCGTCGTATACGGCGCTGTCGCCGTGGGGATGGTACTTGCCCAGAACGTCTCCGACGACGGTGGCGGACTTCTTGAAGGCTCTCTGATGCGTGAGCCTCTGCTCGTACATCGAGTAGAGAATCCTCCTGTGGACGGGCTTCAGCCCATCCCGCACGTCGGGAAGAGCCCTGGAGACGATCACGCTCATCGCGTACTCGAGATAGGAACGCTTCATCTCGTCTTCGAGATCGATCATCAACACGCGCCCGCCGGGGGCCGGCGGCTGGGCGGGGGTGCCGGTCGTTTCCAGTTTCTCAGACATCGAGGTTCCTCACCTCCGATGCGTGTTCCTGGATGAACTCGCGGCGCGGGAGAACTTCGTCGCCCATCAGCACGGAGAAGATGCGGCTGGCTTCTACTGCGTCCTCCATCCTGATCTTCAATATCGTCCTGGTGGAAGGGTCCATGGCGGTGGCCCAGAGCTGTGACGGGTTCATCTCGCCGAGGCCCTTGTACCTCTGAACCGTGGCCTTGTCCGTACCGATCTCCTCCAGAATGCGGTCACGCTCCTTCTCGGAATAGGCGTAGATGGATTTCTTGCCTGCGTGTATGCCGAAGAGCGGGGGCTGGGCGATGAAGATGTTCCCCTGCTCTATCAGGGCAGGCATGTACCTGTAGAAGAACGTCAGCAGGAGAGTCCTGATGTGTGCACCGTCAACGTCGGCGTCGGTCATTATGATGATTCTGCCGTAGCGCAGCCTTGCCGGATCGAAGTCCTCCTCGCCTATGCCCGTTCCTATTGCGGTGACCATGGCCTTTATCTCGGCATTCCCGAGGATCTTGTGGAGAGGTGCCTTCTCCACGTTGAGGATCTTGCCCCTCAAAGGCAGTATGGCCTGGTTGAACCTGTTCCTGCCCTGCTTCGCGCTGCCTCCCGCAGAATCGCCCTCGACGATGAAGATTTCGGATTCGACAGGATCGGTCGAGGTGCAGTCGGCCAGTTTGCCCGGGAGAGAGGCCGTTTCGAGCGCGCTCTTCCGCCTCGTCAGTTCGCGGGCGTTCCTCGCGGCGAGTCTCGCCGCGCTCGTCTCCTGGCATTTCTGTATGAGCTTGCGGGCGACGGCCGGGTTCTCCTCGAGAAAGGTTGAAAGCCCGGAATAGATGATCGACTCGACGGCTCCCTTCACGTCCCTGTTGCCGAGTCTGGTCTTGGTCTGTCCCTCGAACTGCGGATGCGACAGCTTCACGCTTATTACGGCCGTGAGGCCCTCCTTCACGTCGTTCCCGCTGAAGGACTCGTCGCTCTTCTTGAACAGCCCGAAGGCCGTGGCGTAGTCGTTGAGCCCGCGTGTGAGCGCAGCGCGGAAACCCGTGAGATGAGAACCGCCGTCGATGGTGTTTATGTTGTTGGCGAAGGAGAAGATCTCCTCCTGATAGCCGGAGTCGTACTGGATGGCGCACTCGACCAGCATCGTCGAGCCGTCCTCCAGCTCCGAGTCCTTCGAGATGTAGATCGGATCTGCGTGGAGGGTGTGCCGGCTCTCGTTGAGGAACTGCACGAGGGAGACGATGCCGCCCTCGTACATGAAATCGTGGCTCCTGCCCGTGCCGTCCTGTCTTTCGTCCCGCAGCCCGATGGAAAGGCCTCTGTTGAGGAATGCAAGCTCCCTGAGCCTCCTCGAGAGCGTATCGAACCCGAAGGACGTCTCCTCGAAGATTTCGGAGTCGGGCCTGAACGTGACGAGCGTGCCGGTTTCGCTGCTGTCTCCGCATACAGACAGCTCGCTGACCGGGATGCCTCTCTCGAATCTCTGCGAGTAGAGCCTGCCGTTCTTGGAAACCTCGACGACCAGCCACTCCGACAGTGCGTTCACGACGCTGAGGCCCACTCCGTGGAGTCCGCCGGAGACCTTGTAGGCGTTGCTGTCGAACTTGCCTCCTGCATGCAGCTTGGTGAGGACGATTTCCAGGGCGGGGCGGTTGAACTTCGGGTGGGGATCTATGGGGATGCCGCGACCGTTGTCCCGGACGGAAACCACATCTCCATCGAGCAGACGGACGTCTATCCGATCACAGAACCCTGCCTGGGCTTCATCGACGCTGTTGTCCACCACCTCCCAGACGAGGTGATGAAGCCCGGCCTGGCTGGTCGAGCCGATGTACATGCTGGGGCGCTTCCTGACCGCCTCGAGTCCTTCGAGGACCTGGATCGATCCGGCGTCGTAGCGCTCACCCTTCAACTGCGACAAGTCATCTTCTCCTTCCGCTTCCAGCGGATCTGACGCGAATGGCCGAAACCGACAAACCCGTTTCCGAGCGGAGTCCCGCGGCAAGCTCCGCCTCCCGCGACCTCACCTCGAAGGTAGCGGCGGGATGCATGCTCTCGATCAGGAGGAAACCATCCTCGAAACCGAGTACTTTCGTAAGAACTCCGATCTCCCCGCCGGCCACGCGGGCCCATGCCCCGCCGAGACGCTCGATCGGAGAGGGCTCCTTCAACGAGCCGTCGGAGAGAATCTCGTCGATTATCGAGGCGATGCTTCTCAACTGCACGCCTCCTGCCGCGGCGGCCCGGTATGACGCATTGCTCGGCCGGAAGAGTCTATCCTGTTACTCCGGGAAGCCTGACCGGCATGAGGAGAGACAGGTGAGAAACCCCCTGCTCGGGTGTCTCGTTCTCCAGGACGACAGCGGATGAGCTGTTCTTCAACTTCATGACGATGCGGTCACCGGTCATGTTCTTCAGGATCTCCATCAGGAAGTCGGCGTTGAAGCCGACCTGGACAGCTTCGCCGGAGTATTCTCCCTCGAGTTTCTCCTTCGCCTCGCCGGCATCGGCGTTCTCGGCCTGTACCAGGATGTTGCCGCTCTCGAGGGAGAGCTTCACCTGATGAGTGGCCGGGTTGGCGATGATCCTCATCCTGCGCAGGGCCGAGTTCAGATCCTCGCGGGAGATGGTCAGGGTCTTATCGTTGTCGTGTGGAATGACCTTCTCGTAGGGAGGATATGGACCCTCTATCGTACGGCTGAAGATGGTAGTCGTGCCGAACTCGAAGGACATCTGCGTTCCCTGGAAGCTGACGCTTACGTCCCCTTCCTCAGCCATCCTGGCGAGTAGACCGAGCGCCTTGGGGGCAACAATGGCTTCGAAGAAGGACGGAGCCGTAACGTCCTCGAGATGGATGCGGGCGAGCCTGTGGCCGTCAGTGGCGACCATCTCGAGCCCTTCGGGACCGAGCTTCCAGAGTTCGCCGTTGAGAGCCGGACGATAATCCTCCCTGGCGACGGCGAAGGAAGTGCGCCTTATCGCGGAGGACAGAACGGGAAGAGGGATCGTGGTGGAGGAAGCGTCGACCTTCGAGGGCAGCTCGGGATAGCTGTCCCTGGCGGAACCGGCGATGATGAAGGAACTCTCGCCGCAGTTGATGCTTATCCTGTTGCCCGTGCCGCTGATGTGAACGTCGGCTTCGGGCAGTTCCCGGACGATCTCATGAAGCTTCCTGCCCGGGATGGCGACTGCACCCGGTGTCGTGACGGTGGCTGCAACGCTCGTGGTAATCGTGGTGTCGAGATCGGTGGCGGCGAGTTTCAACTGATCGTGACCGGCCTCGACGAGAATGTTCGTGAGGGCGGGAAGGTTTGTTCTGGGCGGTACGGCGGCGGCGACAGCGTTGAGACCCTTCAGCAGCTCTGCCTGCGAAACGAGGAGTTTGATCATCGTGCAGCCCTCCGTGGAACGGCTGGGACCAGTAGAAGCATAGAAAACAGAGACAGAAGTTGAATACTATTATATCGAAGAAACTGTCGAACTGCTAGGGTGTGGATTGCGCCGCAAGAGGGTCCGATGTGGAAAAAGGTGTGCAGATCGAGACAGTGAAGGAAGAGTTTTCCACAGGCGGAGACCAGGACGGGGTTTCGCGACAGGATATGGACAGCCTCAGCCGGAGAGCCGGGTTCTGAGATCGAGTATGCGTCTGCGCAGGGAGGGATCCTCCGATGAGAGCTGACGGATGCGGTCAATCGAGTTGAGGACGGTGGAATGGTCTCTGCCGGAGAAGAACCTGCCGATCTCGACAAGAGAGGACTCAGTCATCTCACGAATGAGAAACATGGCTACCTGTCGCGGGATAAGAATGTCCCTGCGGCGCTGCTTGCCCCTGAGCTGAGACGGGGATACGGCGAAGGCTTCGGCGACGGCGGCGGTTATGGATCCGGCGGACAGCCTCTGGGCGGAGGATCCGAACGCGTCGGTGAGAACTCGCTTGGTGAGAGTCAAATCTATCGGGGCACCGTTGATCCTGCTCGATGCGGCCAGCCTGTGGACTGCGCCCTCGAGCTGTCTTACGTTGCTTCTGATCGTCGATGCTATGAAGTCGAGAACCTCTGACGGAAAGAACTCTCCCTCGTCCCGTACCTTGAGTTCGAGAATGGCCATCCTGGTTTCGTAGTCCGGGGGCTGTATGTCCGCAACGAGGCCGGACTGGAAGCGTGAGACGAGCCTTTCCTCGAGACCGGTTATTTCGCCGGGAAGCCTGTCGGAGGTGAAGACGATCTGCCTGCCGGTCTGATAAAGGTCGTTGAACCTGTGGAAGAGTTCCTCCTGTGTCTGGGTCTTGCCGCCGAGGAACTGGACGTCGTCCATGAGAAGGAGGTCGATGTCCCTGTAGATCCGCCTGAACTCGTCGACGTTCTGCCGGCCGAGGGATGTGACGAAAAGATGCAGGAACTGCTCCGAGGAGACGTAGACGAAGCGCTTGTCCGGATGGATTCTCTTTACTTCGTGGGCGATGCCCTGGATGAGGTGGGTCTTGCCGAGCCCGACGCCTCCGTAGATGAAAAGCGGATTGTAGGAGGGGCTTCCGGGATTCATGGCGACGGCCCGAGCGCCGGCATGAGCCAGTTCGTTGCTCGGACCGGCTACGAACCGGTCGAAGGTATAGCTGGGATGCAGGTAGTTCGAACGGATGGACGGAGAATGAACCTGCCGGACCGGAGCCGGAGGAGGCTGTGCCGGCATGGACGGGGCAAAGGGCGGTGCGGGATCGCCGACGCAGAGAAGACTGAGACCCGGGTGGCCGCTGAGCTCGCGAAGAGATCCCTGGAGCATCTCCCCGTGGTTCGTCATGACGAAGTTCGCCATGAACTGGTTCGGGAAGCGGACGATGAAACTGTCCTCCTCGAGGGATTCGAAAAAGGATTTGGAGAGCCAGGTGGTGAACGTGGACTGGGGCATAGTGGTTCTGGCCCTGTCGAGGCACCTGGTCCAGAGGCCGGGTGGATCTGAAAGCATATCGTCGGGGCGTTCCACGAAAACCTAAAGCCTTGTCCGATATGCCGGACAGTTCTTTTCCACAGAGTTGTCCACAGGTTTCACAGACAGCAACTTTCTGGATATCAAGACGTTACAACGATTCATCGGAAGAAGCCTGAAAAAGATGTCGATTTCGGACAAGCAACTTTTTTTCCATAACGGGCACCGACTTGACAGAACCTTGTTTGAGGAGTAGCATATTTCCCCCAGCCGCCGGATGCGGCAGGCACAATTTTGTCCCGCGGGGACCTCCAGTCAAGCCGTGAAAGCAACACAGACGACCCGTGCGGGTCGACCGGGAGAAGACAGATGAAGCGGACATTTCAGCCCAGCAACCTTTCCCGTGCGAGAAGACACGGCTTCAGGGCCAGGATGGCCACGAGGAACGGCCGCAAGGTCCTGAATGCCAGACGCCGCAGGAACAGGAAGCTCCTCGTCCCGTAGCGGGGCGGGTGGACGGAACGCTCCGGGCCGGCTCTCCGGCAAGCCTGAATTCGAAAGAGTCTTCAGGGAAGGGTGGAGGTTCAGGGGCTCCGTTCTGAAAATCGTATGTTCCGGGAACACCCTGGGCCTGATACGCCTGGGGTTTTCCGTTTCGAGGAAGAGCGGATGCGCCGTCGAGAGGAACCGTTTCAGAAGAAGAGTGAGGGAGACTCTGAGACAGCGGCTCGAAATGCCGCTGGGTACGGAAATGGACATGGTGGTGAGCCCGTCGGTGAAGCTCTCGATGGTGACGAAACGATCAATGGAAGAGGATCTCGAGGCCTTCGTCGCCCTTCTCTCGCAGCATCGGCAGCCCTGAAGATGATCGCGCTGTATCGAAGATGGATATCCCCGTTGCTTCCAGAGTGCTGTCGGTTCACTCCTTCATGCAGCCTTTACGCCGATACCGCAATAAGAAGATTCGGCCTAGCGAGAGGCGGCCTGATGGCTGCAATGAGGATAATGAGATGCAATCCCTTCTGCGCAGGCGGGGAGGACCCCGTCCCCGGAGGTCCTGAAGATGAGTGACCAGCAGAGGCTTCTGCTCGCGGCGGTTCTCATGTCCCTCGTGCTGATGGCTGGATGGATGCTCGGATCGAGAAGAACCGCGGCGGTAAATGTCGATGCGCCGGCGGATGCCGAAGAAACGCATTCAGAAACGCCCGCGGAGGGCACCGGAGATATTGCAAACGCGGAATCGACAGCCGATTCGCCGGCGGTTTCCGACAGCGTCTCTATGGACGCGCCGACCGTCCCGGAGAGACGGATATGTGTCAGGATCCCCGCCGGGAGCGGCTCGGAAGACGATCTCCTGGTCGAGGCGACGATACTCACACTCGGTGGCGGCATCGATTCCTGGGTGATGCCGGGATGGCGCGACCTAAGTGAAGAGGGCGACTCTTCGATCGATCTGGCCGAGGCTCCCTGGTTCGTCGCTTCGGGAGATGGAAACGGCGGTCCGGTCGCTTTTGAGTCCGACAGCCCGGACACGGTAACTGCAGGCGAAGCGACGACCGTTGTCCTGCGCACAGGCACGCGGACCCGCACCTACACCTTCCATGCCGGAAGCTACTCCTTCGAGATCGAAGACGACGGAGCCGAATCCTTCACAGTCTCACAGGGAGCCATACCGGTAACGGAATCCAGGCCGGACATGTCGAGGTACTTCTCGGCCGCCTGGTTCGCGGAGAAGCATCGCTCGAAGAAGTCCTCCTCGCTGGAGGAATCCCTTCCCCTGGGGAGGGTGCTGTGGGTCGCATCGAGATCGAGATATTTCACGGTGATGCTGCTGGCGGAAGAAGGCGGGAGGGTTGACGGATACGCCTTCTCTTCCGAAGGAACGAACTCCCCCGCGATCACGCTCTCATGCAGCGCCGCCAGGGTGTACGCCGGACCGGTCGATTACGACCGTCTTCACGCCCTGGGATCGAGAACCGACACAATGGTCGATTTCGGATGGCCGCTGATAAGATGGATCGGAAAGCTGATCCACCTGTTCATGACTCGAATCCTGGCCCCGGTCTCAAACTGGGGGGTGAGGATCGTAATCCTCTCTGCGGTCATGAAGTTCGCGATGATGCCGCTCTCGATCCACAGCACCAGGTCGATGAAGAAGATGCAGGCCATGCAGCCGCTGGTTCTGGAACTCCAGAAGAAGTACGCCAACGACCCGATGAGGCAGCGCGAGGAGCTGTCGAAACTCTACAAGACGCACGGAGTCAATCCGGCGGGCGGCTGCCTGCCGCTCCTGCTCCAGATGCCGATATTCTTCGCCCTGTACAGGGTGCTGGAGAACTCGGTGGCGCTCAGGGGAGCGGGATTCGTACTCTGGATAACGGACCTGTCGAAGCCGGAGATACTCCTGCCGTTCGGAACCAGCATTCTCGGGATCACGGGGATCGGCCTGCTCCCGCTGCTGATGGGCGCAGCGATGTACTTCCAGCAGAAATCGACCATCACCGACCCTGCGCAGAAGAGCATGGCGACCATCATGCCGATAATGATGACGTGGTTCTTCATGAGGTTCCCCGCCGGACTTTCTCTGTACTGGTTCGTGAACAACATCATCGGCATCGTCGAACAGAGGCTGCTGCTCCGAAGACAGCCCGCCGCCGTCGCCGTCGAGACCACCAGACACAGACGATGAACTGACAATGCCCCGGGACGTGATCGCGGCTCTGGCCTCGCCGGCGGGAGAATCCGCGATAGCAGTCGTGAGAGCGGGCGGGGAGGGCTGCCTGGCCCTCGTCGAGAAGATCTTCTCTCTCGAGGAAGGACGCCTCGCCGGCATGAGGCGGGCTCTCGCCCAATGCCCCGGAACCACTCCCGGCACGGAGGCGCTGCTGATATCCTGGCCTTCGGGAAGAAGCTTCACCGGCGAGGAGATGGTCGAAATCATGTGCCCCGGATCGATGAGAGTCGCACGGGGCGTTCTCGTCTCCCTGCAGAAGGCCGGAGCGAGGCTGGCAAGGCCTGGAGAGTTCACGCGGCGTGCATTCCTGAACGGACGCCTGTCCGCGCTGCAGGTTGTGGCCCTGGCCTCGATCTGGTCCGGAGACAGCCCGGAGGACGGGGCAGAAGGGTCGACCGGTCTCGAGGAGGCTGCAGGAAGCCTCGAAAGAGCGATGGAGATCCTGCACGAAACTCTCGAGGCCGTGATGGAGTTTCCGGACGAACTCGCCGGCGAAGCGCCCGCAATGGAAGAAGTGGTTCGGACCGCGCTAGGCGAGGCCGACAGATTTTCTGAAACGGCTTCACGATCGGAATGCCCGCTGAGAGTCTTCATAGCGGGGCCCGTGAACGCGGGGAAGTCGACACTCTTCAACATCCTCGCGGGACGGGAGATGGCCGTGGTCTCGCCCGAAGAGGGGACTACGCGGGATGGAGCCTCCTGCAGAACGATCATCGGGGGCAGGGCCGTGGAACTGTTCGATACCCCCGGACGCCGGAGGAACGGTGAGGAAGCCCCGTCCCAGGTGGAGAGGGAGGCCGTAAGGATCTCATCCGGTTTGATAGGCCCGGATGATCTTCTGTTATGGATGAGTCCGGGAGGCAGGGTCGAACCGGACAGGGATCTGTCCGAACGGGCCGGGTGGACGATAGAGGTGTCGAGCTTCTCGGATGTCGTAAGGGGAGACGGACTGAATCTGAGCGCGAGAACGGGCGAGGGCCTGGAGGCGCTCAGGGGCGCCGTGGCTTCTGCGAGGCCGGACGGCCTCGTCTGCTCGGCGGCCCTGGGAATAAGGGATGGAATCGCAAGGGCGGCCGAAAGCATCGACGCGGGAGAGTTCCCTCAGGCGTCGGAGGAGATCGCCGAAGCCCTGGCCGTTCTCTCATCAGTCATGGACAGGGGGGCCTCCATCGGGCTGGCGGTCGAAAGGGCGCTGGCCAGGATGTGCGTGGGAAAGTGAAGCCATGCGATGTGCTCGTTGTCGGAGGAGGGCACGCGGGTGCAGAGGCGGCTCTGGCTGCGGTGAGATGCGGGGCGGCGACCACGCTGGTGACGATGAGGATCGCTTCGATTGGCGCATTGTCTTGCAATCCCTCGATAGGAGGGGTGGCAAAGGGGACGCTCGTAAAGGAGATAGACGCGCTTGGCGGGGTGATTGCGGAGGCGGCAGACGCCTCGGCCGTACAGGCGAGGATGCTGAACAGGAGCAGGGGGCCGGCGGTATGGGGACCGAGGGTCCAGTGTGACTTGAGATCATACGCCGGATATGTGCGCAATGCCCTCCGTGAATCGGGAGTGACACTGGTCGAGGGCGAGGTCGTGTCCTTCGGGTGGGCGGGGGATCGAGTAGAGCGAGCCATCCTGGCGGATGGAAGGGAGATCGCCTGCAGATCGGCCGTCATTGCCACGGGGACTTTTCTCGGGGGAATGTTGTACCGCGGCAGGGAGAGATGGAGCGGAGGAAGGACCGGAGATCCTGCTGCGGATGCTCTCTCGAAGCACCTTTCCGAACGAGGGTTCCACGTGGAACGGTTCAAGACCGGAACCCCCCCGAGGCTGGTTGCAGAGTCGATAGATTTCTCCGCCATGGAAGTCCAGCAGGAGGAAGGAAACGACTGGAGGCTTTCCTCGAGAACAACCGTCGAGACCAGCAGGAAGCGGGCCGTCTGCTTCACGACCAGGGCCGGAAGAAGCGTCATCGAAGCGGCGAGATCGGGTCTGGCCGGCTCGCCGCTGTACTCCGGAGCGATTACGGGAAGAGGTCCGAGGTTCTGTCCCAGCTTCGAGGACAAGGTGGTGAGATTCCCCGAAAGGACACAGCACCCGGTGTTTCTGGAGCCTGTCGGCCTCGATTGCCGGATCGTCTATGCGGGGGGGATGTCGACTAGCCTGTCGAGGCGGAGACAGATTGAGATGATAAGATCCCTGCCGGGATGCTCCGGCGCAGTCGTGGCGTCATGGGGCTATGCGGTGGAGTACGGGTATCTGCCGGGCGGTCAGATAGAGGAGAATCTGAGACTGAAGGCGGCTGACAACCTCTTCGTGGCGGGACAGGCATGCGGAACGTCCGGATACGAGGAAGCGGCCGGTCTCGGTCTCGTGGCGGGCGCCAACGCCGCGGCCGGGGCGCGCGGGTCCGGTTCCCGCTTCGTACCGACGTCTGAGGGAAGCTACCTGGGCGTAATGCTCGAGGATATAGCCGGAGCCGATCTTACAGAACCGTACAGACTATACTCCTCCAGGGCGATGAACAGGCTGAACCTTCGTCAGGACAACGCATGCAGGAGGATGCTCCCGGTATCGGTCAGGAGCGGTCTCGAAAGGGACGGAGATGAGGCGAGGCTTCGTTCGATCGAGGAGGGCGCGGGGGAGATATCGAGAGCGCTTCGAACCGTTAGAAGGAACGGAGTGCTGCTCGCCGACCTCTGCAGGAGGACGGGATTCGACGTAGCGGGTCTGGCGGCGTCGGAGCCGTCGCTCTCGGGACAAGATCCCGACCTCGTGTTCTCGGTGGCGCTGGACGAGCGCTATGCAGGCTTCGTATCCAGAGCGGAAAGACGCGCTCGCGAACTGGACAGGCTTTCGGAGATCAGCCTGGAAGGGGTCACCGATTACCTCGGAATGGAAGGGCTGAGCCGTGAGACGAGGGAGGCGCTGCAGAAAGCAAGACCGTCCAGCCTCGGCGAGGCCTCCCGCATCCCCGGAATGAGGCCTTCGGACATGGAATGCCTGCTGGTCGGCGTTCTCAGGAGGGTTCCACGTGGAACATCCCGTTGACGGGACACGGATCGAAGCCGATCTTGCCGGCCTGGGAATCGATAGTCCGGGTGGTTTCGCCGAATCGGCTAACCGCTTCATGTCCATGATAAGGGACCGTGGCAGGGTGATCAACCTCACCGGCCCGGGAGAGACGGGAAGGCTCTGGGAGAGACATCTGCTCGAATCCGCCGCCTTCTCTCTCCTGCTGGACCGTTCGAGACCCGTCGCGGACATCGGTTCGGGTGCCGGATTCCCCGGCATCGTGCTGGCCCTTCTCGGATTCGAGGCCACACTCATCGAACCCAGGAGAAACCGTGCCCTTTTCCTCGAGTACGCCTCCCGGGAACTCGGTCTCCCTCAGGTCACGGTGGTCAGGTGCCGGTTCGAGGATTGGAGCGGGGCTTCCCCGCAGTTCACCGCCAGGGCTCTGATGCCCCTGGACAGACTGCTCGTCCTGATGGAGAAGCTCGGTCACTCCGGAACGCTGACGGTGAGGGTTTCACCGGACGACGGGGGGGCGGAGGGCGCGATTCGTTCACTCGTTCTCCCCGTGCCTCCGCTTGACCGGCCGGGGGTTCTTGCGCAGTATCGTATTCCGATCAGGCGGCCCGGGGCGGCCGCGAGCACCCGAAAGGCCTTCCCATGAGCAGGATCATCTCCGTATCGAATCAGAAGGGCGGTGTGGGCAAGACCACTACCGTCATCAATCTCGCGGCCAGCCTTGCCGCTTACGACAGGGATGTCCTGGTCATCGATCTCGATCCCCAGTCCAACGCCACGAGCGGCATGGGCATGGAGATCCCTTCGACCGGGAACGCCTACAGCCTTCTCACGGGCGCAACCGACCTGGAAGGCTCGATGGTGGAAACCGGATACGACGGCGTGTGGGCGATTCCCGGTTCCAGGGATCTCGCCGGTCTCGAGATCGAACTGGCGCAGCAGAACAATCGCGAATTCTTCCTGCGCGACAAGCTCAGAGTCCCCGAGGTCGAGAGGTTCCATTTCGTCCTTATCGACTGCCCGCCGTCTCTCGGGCTGCTGACTCTGAACGCCCTCGTGGCGGCCGATTCGATTCTCCTGCCCCTCCAGAGCGAATACTACGCGCTCGAAGGACTGTCGCACCTGCTGGACACAATCCGCAAGGTCAGGCAGCTCTGGAATCCGGACCTCGAAATGGAGGGCGTCCTCCTGACGATGTACGACAGGAGGCTGAAGCTGAGCCGGGAAGTCGAAGCGGATGCCGAGAACCATCTCAGCGAAATCCTCCTCAATACGAGAATACCGCGGAACGTCAGGCTGAGCGAGGCTCCGAGCTTCGGAAAGCCGGTGCTCCACTACGACGTGGAATCACAGGGAGCCAGGAGCTACCTGCAGCTCGCCGAGGAGTTGATCTCCAGATGACCCAGCCCAAGAAGAAGGTTCTGGGAAGGGGCCTCGAAGCCCTCCTTCCCGCGATGAGCGAATCGTCACAGGGGCAGATCAGCATGATCCGCGTTGACCGGATCGAGCCCAACCCGCATCAGCCGAGGCAGGAGTGGGACGAGGACGAGTTGCGGTCGTTGTCGGATTCGATCCGTGAACAGGGGATTCTTCAGCCTCTCGTGCTGAGGAGGCAGAATCTCAGGTATCAGGTCATAGCGGGCGAGCGCAGGCTCCGGGCGGCCAGGATGGCCGGTCTCGAGGAGGTTCCGGCGGTCTTACGCGAGGCCACGGACGCCCAGATGCTCGCCTGGGCGCTGGTGGAGAACATCCAGAGGCGCGACCTCGGTCCGCTGGAGAAGGCCGAGGCGTTCGGCAGACTCTCCTCCCTCTTCAATCTCACACAGGAGGAAATGGGGCGCCAGACCGGCCTGGACAGATCTACGGTTTCGAACCTGATGAGACTTCTGGAGCTTCCCGAAGGGGCCAGGGCAATGCTTTCGGACGGAAGGCTCTCTATGGGTCACGGCAGGGCGCTCCTCGCCCTTCGCGATGCAAAGGCGATCGAGGCCGCAGCCGAACTCGCGGTGTCGAACGACATGTCGGTGAGGCAGCTCGAGGAATACGTCCGCAGGGCCTCGCGTCCGCGCGTCAGGAAGAACACCGCGGCCCAGACCGCCGAAGTGCATGATCTCCAGGAGAGGCTCACCAGGAGATTCTCAACCAGGGTGAGGATAAGGGATCGCGGCGGCCGCGGCAGCATCGTCGTCGAATACTCGTCCCTGAACGACCTTCAGAGGATACTGGAGATGATGGGTGGCTGACGGAGACTCCTCCAGGGAATCCTCGACGGGGGAGACTCCTCCTCATCATGTACAGGATCACTCCTCTCCTCCCGACTACCTCTTCAGAATGGCCTGGGAGGAGATAAACGAGAGGATGACCCGGATGAGGCTCGATCTGGAGATGTCCAGGCACGACGGCCGGGGAGAGGAGACGAGGCGCAGCCTCGAAAAGAATCTCGTCGATCTGCAGCGGACCGTGGATGCTTTCGCGGAGCGATGGGTCGATTTCGAGAGGAAGAGAAAGGCTCTGGAGGAGAAGCTGAACAGGTCCTAGCCCTGCTTCGGGCCTCCGTCCGGCCCGCCGTGCCTGCCGGACTGCGCGGTGTCGATCTCCAGGCCGTACTCGTGTACAAGGGCTTCGAATCTCATATGGAAATGCAGCCAGAGGTCGGCGAAGAGACCGACCTGCGACGACAGGCGGTCCAGCGCCTGCGATATCTCGACCGTCGTCGCCTGCTCCATGTCGCTCTCGATCCCGGCGTCCGCGGCCGAGCCGTCGAATCCGGCAGCTTGGGAGAGCTTCCTGAAGTTTCTGTCTACGCTCTCCCAGCCTTTCTCGAAGCAGGTTTCGGCCAGGTATTCCTTCAACGCTTCCTCCTTGATTATACCATGCAAAAATCCGTCTTCCGGGAAAACGCCGGGTACACGGCGGCGTTGACGGGCTTAGGAACCCGCCGTATAGTGCCGGACAACTCGAAGGGAGTCGTAGTGGCTTACAAGATCACCAGCAAGTGCATCACCTGCGGAACCTGCAAGGACGAGTGCCCCGTGGAGGCAATCAGCGAGGGCAAGCCCTACAAGATCGATGACAGCAAATGCATCGACTGCGGGTCATGCGCATCCGTCTGCCCCGTGGAGGCGATAGAGGCCCCATAGGCCTGCCTCCACGCGGTCCTTCGGAACCAGTCGCCGCCGGACCTCCTGGTCCGGCGGTCATCTTTTACGGGGTTCCGGCCTTTCCGGGTAAGCCGAGGCGATTTCCATCAGCGGAAGAGATTCGAACCTGTCCAGAAGGCGTCCGAGAGCCTTCCACATCCTTTTGCCCGATCCGCGTCCCTGTCTCAGCCGGACGACCGGGCTGAACCCGCTCGTGCCGTCGAAAGGTTCGTCATACTCCCAGGGATGGCTGTAGATGACGGGGACGAGGCCACCGCGAACGGTTCTCCGCAGCAGCCACGAATGGAGATGCAGCGGCGTGAAGCGCATCCAGGCGCCTCCCGCGACAGGGACCCGCAAACCCATGAAGGGGGAGACCGCGAGGGGCAGCTCGATTACCGTCCTTCCGCCGTCGCCGAGTTCGTATGGCGAAATCGGCGAGTTGTCGATGCCATACCGCATCAATACGACGGGAAAGACGCTGCTGTCGTAAACGAATCCGGCGGAGGAAAGCTCTTCCGCAACCCAGGCCGAGTTCCCTTCCGTCACGCTGAAGCTGGGAGCCCTGTAGCCCGAAGGCCGGGGAAGAGACAGCGAATCCCAGAGGGAGAGGCACTTTTCGATGTCCTCCCTGAAGGACTTCCTGTCCATCTCCTTCAGGCTCCGGTGTCCCCAGCCGTGGCAGGCAAGCTCGTGGCCCGACTCGAGAATCGAGTCCGCTATTCCCGGCTCGACCCGGAGGAGGTCGCCCAGAACGAAGAAGGTGGCGCGGGCCCCGCGCTCGTCCAGGAACCGGACGAGCGCATCCACCAGAAACGGGGAGCGCCTGCGCTTCTCATCGAAGGCTCCCGGGGCGGACACGGCCGTCACCGCAGCGGTCTGGAACCACTCTTCGACGTCGAAGCTCAACCCCATGAGACCGTTCCGATCGTTAAGGCGCCCGTTGCCGGGATGACTGTTCATTGTCACCAGATCCGGCCTCCCTTTCTCCTGAAGGCAATTACGTCCCTTCGAGTCGGGAAACCGTTCCTGCTCCCGCTGTCCGGGGGGTTGGGAAGCGTTCTGAAACCGCCTTCCGCAACGATCCGGAGACCTTCGACAACGAGATCGGCTCCCTTACGCTTGGCCTGGTGGATGAGGTCGTGGAGCGACACCTCCTCACGCGACACCGGGATCTCCCTCTGGAGAAGGATCTCTCCGCCGTCCAGCTCGGGAGTCATGAGGTGGAGGGTGACTCCTGCCCTGGGTGGATCGGCTGCCAGGGACCAGAAGGTAGGCAGCATGCCCCTGTTGTCCGGAAGGAGGGCTGAATGGAGGTTGAGCGCGCAGATCCGGGGTATCGCCAGTACCTTCCTGCGGAGTATCTGAGGGCAGGCTATCGACACTATCACGTCGGGGGCGAGGTTCTCGAGGAATGCCCGGCCGGCGGGTGAGTTGATTCTGTCGAGCGATGCGAATCCTGCGCCCGATCTCGAGGCGGCCTGCCGCAGGGAGTGCGGCCGTCCGGCTGGAAGCCCGAGCCTTGCGGTCGCCTTGAGTGCAAGCATCTGAAACGCGCGCACCGCGAAGCCGAAGGGGCCGTAAAGTCCGAGATACCTGCGGAGGTTTACCTTCGTCTCCTTGAAGGAGGCGTGCCCCGGCAGGGAAACGACCGTAAACGCCCATCCCGGGAGGGCCCTGATTATTCTCTCGACCGCCGGGGGAATCTCGAAGGGTTCGTCGTCACAAAGAAGGACGACGCGGAGAGCCCTTTCGGGGTGTGTCGGCTCCGCGGTCACCCCTGGGCCGTTCCGGGCCTGGCGGCCAGGGCGAAGAGGTAGAAGACGCCCAGCACCAATGTGAGGGCGGAGTAGAAGATCGGGCTGAGGAAAAGGGACCCGAGAAGCCAGAAGATGATCAGAAGCGGCCCTGCACTGCGGAAATGCTCACCCGTGGACACCGCACGGGTCGGGGGCATCTTCTTCATGCCGGCGAAGAGATCCTCCGCGAAGCTGAACAGTACGATGGACACGGCGACGAGCGAGAGGTGGAGGACGGTTCCTCCGATCAGGAACCTGTTGTCCGCCCGTGCAGCCAGAGCCGTCGCCAGGGGCAGGAACAGCATGCCCGCCAGGAGGAATCGGAATCCCATCCTGATGGCGTCGTTGCAGTCGACCGGTCCGCCTCTGCGCTCCCGGAGGCGCAGAATCCTCGAGAGCAGGAATCTGGAGAGCCGGAAGAGAAGCATCATCACCGCGATGACTGCGGCGACCGTCACATAGTCCAGGATCCTCTGCATCGTTCCTCCCATGATCCTCCATTATCACGAAAGCGGGCTCAGCGGCGCAAGCCGCACCGGACCGAGCGTCAGCGGCGCAGCTCGCGCAGCATGGGGAGCAGGGCGCCGATCCCTTCCAGCGCGTATCCGGCCGTGAGGTCGAAGTCCCTGTTCAGGCGGCTCCTGACCAGAACCGATCGGAACCCGCCTCTCGTTGCCGCCTCCAGGCCCTTCCAGGCGTCCTCGAAGACCAGTGTTTCATCCGGCCCGGATCCCAGAAGCGAAGCAGCCCGGAGGAAGATGTCGGGCATCGGCTTCTTCGGCAGGCCTGCGCCTCCGACGACAGGTATCGGGGACGCCCCCGCCGCCGCGATGATGCTGCGGATCAGGGATTCGTCCGTGTTGGACGCTATGGCGCAGCGCCCGGCGAAAGCTCCTGTCGAAAGCTCGTCGAGAACTCCTGCTGCCCCGTCCATCAGCCCGATCCGTCCCGACCCGCAGAAGGATGCGTAGACGGACTTCTGGATCGAGGACGCCTCGACCGGATCCACTCGCGCCTCCAGGTCGGGATGGCGGGCGAGATGCCCCTTCAGCCCCTCTCCAAGGGAGGTCCAGTGAAGGAGATACTCTTCCTCCGGGATCTGCACTCCCCATTTCGACAGGGCGACGTTCCAGGATTCATGGTACAGAAGTTCGCTGTCCGCGAGGACTCCGTCGAAGTCGAGGAGCAGGGCGCGGAAGCCTTCGAGGTCGGCCGCAGCGAGCGGTCGGATGCCGTTTTCCATACCGTTCGTCATCCCGGAAGATAACCCGGCCGCCTCATCCGTGCGAACGCGCAAACAGCACCTTATCCTTCCATGGAAAAGGTTGTCGGAGCATGCAGGGTTCTGGCCCGATTCCCACTCAGTGCCCATAATAAAGCTTTGACACCGTATCCGGATTTGCCATGTGCGTCATCCTGGAGGAAAGCTTTTGTACAGGAACTTTTCCGAGATAAGACAGGCCGCCCGCGAGAAAAGCGGTGCGAGAGCCGCAGTCCCGATGGGGCACGACGAGGCGTCCCTCGAGGCGCTCGTCATGGCCGCGGAGGAGGACATAGCCACCGGGGTCGTCTTTGCCCCGAAGGCTTTGGTCGCTGAAACCCTTGGCAGGACGGGGATCAAGCTGCCCCCTTCCATCGAGATGGTGGACGTCGAATCGGAGGCTTCCGCAGCCATCGAGGCCGTCCGGTGCGTGAGTTCCGGAGAGGCGACGATCCTGATGAAGGGAATGCTGAAGACGGCCGGTTTCCTGAAGGCGGCGCTGGACAAGGAGGTCGGCCTGCGGACAGGCCGCGTTCTCAGCCATATCGCCGTAGTCCACGCGCCCCGGCAGGACAGGCTCGTAGCCGTCACCGACGGAGGAATGATCCCCAGGCCGACCGCGGAACAGATAGTGCAGATCGTGCAGAACGCCGCCTCCGTCATGATGCGGCTGGGTTGCGAAACCCCCAGGGCGGCGCTTCTCGCCGCAGTGGAGGTGGAGGATCCCCACCTCCCGGAGACCAGCCTGTTCGCCTCGATCGCCCGGGACGGCATAGAGGGGGTGGAGGTGCAGGGACCGCTCGCCGTAGACGGAGCGATCGATCCGGAGGCCGCGGCTGTCAAGAGGATCACGGGTCCGGTCGCGGGCAGGGCGAACATCCTGGTCACTCACGACCTCTCGTGCGGCAACATCTTCGCCAAGGCCTTCATGTACATGACCAACACCGATGTGGGCGGGATGATAGCCGGGGCGACCGCTCCCATTGTGATGCTGTCGCGTTCCGACGCCGCGCGCACCAAGCTCAACTCCCTCGCGCTCGGCGTAGTTACCGGAGCATGAGATGGAAAGACTGATTCTCGCCCTCAATCCAGGCGGAACCTCCACGAAGTTCGGGGTCTACCGGGAGGCCGAGCCGGTCTTCGAGGAATCGGTCAGACACCTGCCGGAGGAGCTTGCCGCGCTGGGCCCCACGCTGAACCAGACCCGGCCCAGGTGCGACCTGGTGCTTTCCGCGCTCTCCCGGAGGGGTTTCGATCTCTCGACTCTTACGGCCGTCGTCGGTCGCGGAGGCACTTTCAAGCCTCTGGAGGCCGGCACATACCTGGTCAACGACAGACTGCTCGAGGACATAGCGGATGGCTCGACCCTCCAGGCGGACCACCCCAGCAACCTCGGCGCACCCCTGGCCAGGGCTGTCGCAGGCCCTCTGGGCATACCCGCGTACTTCGTCGATCCCGTCTCGGTGGACGAGATGACGGAGGAGGCGCGGCTCTCGGGTCATCCACTCCTGCCGAGGAAGAGCCTCAGCCATGCCCTGAACATCCGCATGGTGGCCTATAAGGCCGCTCTCGAACTCGGAAGACCGCTCCGCGATCTGAACATGGTCGTGCTGCATCTCGGCAGCGGGGTGAGCGTCAATGCGATCCGCAGGGGAAGGATGATCGACACGAACAACGCCAACGACGGCGGGCCGTTCAGTTCGCAGAGAGCCGGCTCCCTTCCCGTGACGGGCCTGATGGACATCTGCTTCTCGGGTGAATACCAGAAGAAGCAGCTCCAGAGGATGTTCCTCAAGGAGGGCGGCCTGATGGCCTACCTCGGCATCGACCATGTCGGAGAAGCCGCGGAACGGGCCGCAAAGGGCGACGCCGCGGCGGATCTGACGATACGGTCGATGATCTATCAGTTCGTGAAGGAGGGCGGCGCCATGGCCGCCGCCCTGCACGGCGAGGTCGACTGCGTCGTCGTCACCGGCGGAATGGCCCACAATTCCCGGATAGTCGAAGGTATAACCGAAGGTCTTTCGTTCCTGGGGAGGGTGCTGTCCTTCCCGGGCGAGGCCGAGCTGGAAGCTCTCGTACGCGGTGTACTGCGCGTCCTCGACGGGGTCGAGGAAGTCAGGGAATACCGCTAGACCCGAAGGGGTGCGGATGAAGAAGCCTCTCAACACACGGACAGACGGCCGCGTGCTGCTGTCGGGAAACGAAGCCATCGCGAGGGGGGCGTGGGAGAACGGCGTGCATTTCGCCGCCGCCTATCCCGGAACTCCCTCCACGGAGATTCTCGAGACGATCGGGGAACACTACCCCGAGATCGAGGCCCAGTGGGCGCCCAACGAAAAGGTCGCCCTCGAAGTCATCGGCGGGGCCTCCTTCGGAGGAGCCCGCGTCATCACGGCGATGAAGCACGTAGGGCTGAACGTCGCGGCCGACCCCTTCTTCAGTCTCAGCTACATCGGAGCTACGGGCGGGATCGTGGTCGTCTCGGCGGACGATCCCGGCATGCACTCCTCGCAGAACGAACAGGACAACAGACACTTCGCCAGGGCGGCCAAGGTTCCGATGCTGGAGCCTTCCGACAGCGCCGAGGCCCGCGATCTCACCGCCCTGGCCCTGGACATCTCGGAGAAGTTCGAAACTCCCGTCCTGCTCCGAACCACCACCCGGATAAGCCACTCCAGCGGCCCGGTGGCCCTGGCGCCCCGCAAAGAGGTTCCAGTGAAGGGCTATGTCCGCGATCCGCGGAGGAGGATTCCCATCCCCGCCTTCGCGAAGGCCATGCATACGAGGGTGGAGGAGAGAACCCGCGCGCTGTCAGAATACGGCGACACCTTCCCCTTCAACAGGATTTACGAGGGCGACCGCTCCCTGGGCATCATAGCCAGCGGCGTCTCGGCCGCCTACGTGAGAGAGGTGTACCCGGGAGCCACGATACTCAAGCTCACGATGACGTGGCCCCTTCCCTGGAAGCTGCTGGAGCGGTTCATCTCGATGGTGAAGGAGGTGAGGGTTGTCGAGGAAGGCGATCCGTTCCTCGAGGAGCAGATAAGGTCACACTTCCTGATTCCCGCCGAGGGGAAGAAGCATTTCCCTCTGGAGGGCGAGTTCAATCTGCGGACCGTGCGAAAGGGTCTCGGACTCCCCGCACTGCCGGCCGCCGCCCCAGCCGAGGTTCCCCCGCGGCCTCCCATGCTCTGCGCAGGCTGCCCCCACCGCGGCGCCTTCTGGGTTCTGTCGAAGATCAAGGCCAGCTCCACCGGGGACATCGGCTGCTACACCCTCGGCCTCATGCCTCCTCTCAATGCGATGGACACCACCATATGCATGGGGGCCTCCATCGGAGTTCTCGGCGGACTCGAGAAGGCCGGCGGGCACGAGGCCGTGAACAGGCTCGTAGCCGCCATAGGGGATTCGACCTTCGTCCACTCCGGCATCACCGGACTCGTGGACATGGTCTACAACGGCTGCACCGGCACCGTTATGATCATGGACAACAGCATCACCGCCATGACCGGAGGGCAGCAGAACCCCGCCACCGGGAAGAGGCTGAGGGGGGAACCCTCCGCCAGGCTGGATCTCGAAGCGGTCTGCCGCGCCTGCGGCGTGAAGTCCGTTCGCGTCGTTGATCCACATGACCTCAAGGGGCTAGAGAGCATTCTCCGTGAGGAGATGGCCAGGCCCGAGGTCTCCGTGGTCATAACCAGACGGCCGTGCGTGATGATCCGGAAGCCGGCCGGCAAAGCGACGGCCGTTCTCGACCCCGCCGCATGCATCGGATGCAGGCGGTGCCTCTCGCTGGGCTGCCCCGCGATAAGCTTCCGCGACGGCAAGCCGGTGATAAACACCCTCCTCTGCTACCCCGACTGCCGCCTGTGCGCGGACGTATGCCCCAAGGGCGCTCTTTCCAAGGACTACAGAAGGGAGGCCGTCGATGCAGAGTGAAACCACGAGCATCCTGATCTGCGGCACCGGCGGGCAGGGCATTCTGCTGGCGAGCGAGATCATAAGCACCGCCGCGATGCTGTCGGGCATGGACGTCCGGAAGAGCGAGATCCACGGCATGGCCCAGAGGGGCGGCAGCGTCGTGAGCCAGGTGCGGTTCGGCAAAACCGTTCACAGCCCCATGATCGAGGATGGCGCCGCCGATCTCCTGGTCTCGATGGAGAAGCTAGAAGCTCTCAGATGGTCGCACTTTCTCTCGCCCGCCGGAAGGGCGCTCGTGTGCGACCTCGAGATCGCACCCCCCTCCGTCAGTACCGGACAGGCCCAGTATCCCGACGTTCTCGGGGAACTGTCCGCCCGGGGCGTTTCGTTCCGGCTGATAGACGGCTTCGGAGAGGCCCGGACTCTCGGAAACCTCCGCGTGGTCAACACAATCATGGTAGGCGCCGCGTCGGTGGGTCTCGATCTGCCCGATGCCTCATGGAGAGACGCGATGCGCGGGCTCATCCCCGAAAAGGCTCTCGAGGTCAACTTCAAGGCCTTCGACAGAGGCAGGGAGCTGGCCGGCTGACAGGCGGGCGGCGGCCCGTCGCACATCGACCGCGGGAGATGCGGGAATAAAGAGGGAGGGGGCTTTCGGGCCCCCTCCCCGCATCCGACCGATGCCGGTCAGCTCCTGCCGGCCAGCTCGCTCCTGAGCGCCTGGACGGGATCGGTGGGAAGCCCGTTCTGCTCCCTCCAGGCCCTTATGACGGGTCTCACGTCGGTCATGAAGGCGTCCTGCAGCAGTTTCTCCGCCAGGTAGGGGTCGGGCCGCGCCTGGATCTCGGAGAGTTCGTCGGGGTTGACCAGCATGGCTGTCGCGAAGGCGAGTTCCACGGATTCGATAGCCCTGATGACGACCTCGGACGGGATGCCCACCCGGGCGTTCACTCCCAGTTCGAAGACCATGTCGCCGATGGTGCACAGGCCGGCCTTCTCCGCCTGGAGAAGATTGACGAAGAAGCGGAAGAGGGCTGCGGGATCGAGCGTCCCGGCAGGCATCGAGCCCTGTGAGAGCCGGTTGTCGGAAAGCCTTACGCTGCCGAGGATCTTCTGGTGGAGCATGGCCACCACTACGCTGTCGAGGCTGGCTCCCGGAAGCAGCGAGGCGGTGTCGAGCATGACCCGGCAGGATGGATCGGTCTCGCGGCAGAGCCAGGCGGCGGTACCCCAGTCGCTCACGGCCATGGAACAGAACGAGGGGTCGAACGGCCTGAAGTCCAGCATCAGGTTTTCGCTCTTACGGATGTTGATCCCGATCTGCCGGATGCCGTTCAGTATCCGGTCCAGCATGTCCGTGAGGTTCTTCTCCCCGGGCGAGTCTATCCCGTCGGGAAGCCACAGGACGAGCTGGCGGCAGTCGAGCGCCCTCATGAGTTCCATCGAGCGTATCACGAAATTGATGCTGGCGACCCTGAGTTCGGAGATCGGGTTGGAAATGGTGCCGTACATGAGCCTGTGGTTCATGGTGCCGCTCTTGCGGGGTATGAAGAGATCGGGGTAGAAGGAGCCGCATTCGAGCGAGAGTTCCTTCAGGAGCGCCGCGATCCTGGCGGCGTCCTCGTCGGTTCTGACGTCGTTGGGGGAGTGCAGGGAGATTCTTCCGGCCCTTCCAGTCAACCGTGCGACCGCTGCGGCCTGCCTGAGCCGCTCGTCGGGAGTGCCGGCGTCCTCGTCCGTCCTGTAGCTGGCGAATCCGCTGCTCCCGCGGCCATACGACTGGCTGGAAATCTGGAGTCTGAGCTCGCCTAGTCTCTCTGAAACAGTCTTCACTTCCACCAACCAGCCCTCCCGCTGCTATAGACCTAGGTCTTCAGCCATTGATTTCATCGAATCCAGTGATATCGCAACGAATTCATCCAGATCGATCCCGGCGGCGACGCACTCCATGATGCCCTCCCGGCTGACCGTTCTGGCGAATCCTGTCTTGTTCATCCTCTTTATGACGGACGAAGGCTCGACGCCGGCGATCTTCCTGTCCGGGTGGATCAGCGCGGTGGCCGTCACGAGGCCGGTCACGCATTCGGCCGCGGTGAGCAGGCGATCGAGCCTGGTCTCCCGGGTGGAGCCGTTGTTCTCCGCGTTGTGGGAGAGAATGGCGTGCAGGCATTCCGCCGGCAGCCTTCCCTCGAGCATCGCGCAGGTGACCGTTCCGTGCCTCTCCGGGGTCGAGGCCGTCTCCTCGTAGTCCAGATCGTGCAGAATCCCGGTCACCTCCCAGGCGGAGGAGCAGTCCTCACAGCCGAGCCTGGAGGCGAGGCTGCGCATGATCGCTCCCGTAGCGAGGCAGTGACGCCTCAGGGCGAGATTCGAAATCTTCCGTTCGAGCATCGCCACGGCTTCGTCACGGGAGATTCCACAGCCTTCCATCCCACCTCCCCTCGAACCTGAGCAACCCTTCCGGCGGCCCGTCCTCGAGGAAGCGGAATGCCCTTCCAAGGAAGTCCGCCACGTCGGAGGGCAGTATGGCCCGCGACGAAGAGTCCACAGCCAGGAGATCGGCCGCAAGCCCGTGCAGGAACGCTCCCAGCGGAGCCGCGGTCCCGGTTTCAACGCCCTGACCGGCGAGGGCCGCTATCATCCCTGTAAGTATGTCTCCGGAGCCGCCCGTGGCAAGCCCGCTGTTTCCGCATGGCACAAGAACCCTTCCTCCGTCGGGCGAGAAGCTCACCGACGGGCGGCCCTTCAGGAGGACGCAGGCCCCGGTGGCCTTGGACAGGACGGCGGCCATGTCCCACATGTCCTCGCGCGAACCCGCCTCCCTGGCTGTCAACCGGGCGAGTTCTCCGGGATGCGGGGTCAGGACGAGCGGCCCCTTCTTTATCGCGATTTCGGCGAAGGAATTGGAAAGTACGTTCAAGGCGTCGGCGTCGAGCACCATCGGCGCCCTCCAGGTCGAGAGCGCGTGCCGCACTATCTTGGATGTCTCGACCGTATCGCCCATCCCCGGACCCATCGCTACGCAGTCGAAGCCGCCGGGGTCGGGAAGCGAGGTGACGTCCCCGGGCAGGAAATAGCTGCACACGGCTTCGGGGATTCTTCCGAACACGAAACCCGCGGCAGGATAGGGCACCGACAGTCTGACCAGCCCTGCACCCGTTCTGAGGGCGCCTTTTGCCATGAGCAGCGGGGCTCCGGGCATCAGCTCCGAACCGCCGAGCAGCAGCACCCGGCCGAAGGTTCCCTTGTGGGCGTCCACCGGACGAGGAGGGAGCGAGGCCCGGGCCAGTTCGAAATCGAAGACGACCCTGTCCCTCCTGGCCGGAACATCTATGCCGATGTCGGCACGGAAGAGGGCCCCGGCGAAGCCGCAGCCCGGCGGGACGAGGCATCCGAGCTTCGGAGCGGCGAGGGCCAGCGTGACGGAGGCATGCGGAGTGAGGGGATCTGCGGTGCCGCGCTCTCCGTCGACCCCGGTGGGGGTGTCGATCGCGAGTATTCCGCTGCTTCTCGCGAGATACTCGAGGCTTGCGGCCACCGCCCCCCCGAGCGTGCCGTGGAAGCCGGTTCCGAGGAGTGCATCGACGGCCAGATCGGGAACGTAGGAGAGGTCCGCCAGGTGATTCATCCCCGTCACCAGGCCGCCCTCCTCGCGGAATCGAACGAGGTTCCTCATGCAGAGAGGAGAGATGTCGGAGGCCTGGTCGGATGCAAGCACGGCCCTGACTTCGTGACCCATGCGCCTGAGGAGCCTTGCGACGACGAATCCGTCGCCGCCGTTGTTCCCCGGGCCGCAGAAGACATACACGAGAGAGCCCGGTCGTGGAAGCATCCCGGCCGCCAGGGCGGCCGCCTCCCCGCCGGCCCGTTCCATGAGGGTCTCCTCCGGGGTGCCCGAGCGGATGGCACGCCTGTCGAGATCCTGCATCTCCCGCGGAGTTACCCAGTGGGTCAAGGTGCTTCGCCTCCGCTGATCACGACGATGGCTATGGCTGAGGTGGCCGTATGGCTGAGACTCAGGGCGGTTTCGCAGGAACCGAGAAGTTCCGCCGCCTTCCGGGAGGCGACGATCCTGGGGGGAGCGTCCTCCTCCCTTACGATCTCGATGTCCTGCCAGGACAGCCCTCCGGACAATCCGGTGCCAAGGGCCTTCATGAAGGCCTCCTTCGCGGCGAACCTGGCTGCGAGACTCTGGAGGCTGCGCCCTTCCGAAAGCTCGGAGGCGGTGAAAAGACGGGACAGAAAGGCGTTTCCGCGAGCCTCGGCGATACCGCTGAACCGCGGTATGTCGACCAGATCGACTCCGGTCCTTATCCCCTGGAAAGCCATTTCCGACTCCTACGTACAGAGCGACATCAGAACATAACCACTGCGGAACTCCAGCGGAATGGCTTCATGACACGCACACCGGCTCGAGAGACCGCCCTGTCCATCTCGCGAATGCGTTGCACGACAGGGGGCTCGAGATGGACGGGTCTCTGTCGAGGGCGAAAGCGGCAGCCCTTCCGACCATCACGGCGTTGTCCGTCGTCCAGCGCAGCTCCGGCATGCGCAGGTGAAGCCCGCGCCTGTCGCAGCCGGCGGCCAGGCGGCGCCTCAGGAAACTGTTGGCGGAAACACCGCCGGCGGTCATCACTGTCTTCGCTCCGGAGGATTCCGCAAGGGCGATCAGCTTCGAGGCGAGGATGGAGGAGACCGTTTCGCAGAAGCAGGCGGCTATGTCCGGGACTGAAGCCCCTTCCTCCACAAGGGCTTTGACGGCTGTCTTCAGGCCGCTGAAGCTGAACTCCGGAAGATCCGGGTCATCCAGGGGGGAGGGAAGCGAAACCGATCCGGGATCGCCTTCCGAAGCGATGCCGTCCAGGGCCGCACCGCCGGGATAGCCCAGGCCGAGCAGCTTGGCCGTCTTGTCGAAGGCCTCTCCGGCCGCGTCGTCTCTCGTTCCTCCGCGGAACTCGCAGTCACCCCATGAGCGCAGCAGGAAGAGCGAAGTATGCCCTCCCGAGGCGACGAGCGCGGCGGCAGGAAACTCTACGGGTCCGGCGCCTTCGAGGTCGTAATGGATGAAGAGGTGCGAAGCGATGTGGTTCATTCCGAGGAAGCGCCCGCCGGTAGAGAAGGCGGCGGCCTTGGCCCAGGAGAGACCGACCAGGAGAGACCCGATCAGCCCCGGTCCGGCTGTGGCGGCGTACACTCCGACATCCCCCGGATCGACGCCCGCTTCGGAGAGCAGGTCCGATACGAGCCTCGGCAGGATTTCGAGATGCATTCTGGAGGCCAGCTCCGGGACCACTCCTCCGAGCCCTGCGTGGACCGTCTGACTCTCCGTCCTTTCCGCGAGCGGCCTCGTACCGTCCAGAAGAGCTACGGCGCTGTCGTCACATGAGGTTTCGACGGCAAGGGTCAGCACTTCTCCTCCGGGACCACCCGCAGCGTGATCTCCTTCGAAAGCGAGCCGGAGATCCTGATCGTCACCGGGTGGTCACCCGTCTTCTTCACGTGCTCGAGCTGGATCTGACGGCGATCGATGCTGATTCCGGCGGATTCGAGCGCAACGGCAACCTCGCGATCGGTGACGCTCCCATAGAGGTTTCCGGATGGATCGGCGGGAGAGCTGACGGTGCAGACGACCCCTTCCAGCCTGGCGGCCAGTTCACGGTTCTGCTCCTCGAGCTTCGCATCGCGTTCGGCGGCTCTCCGCTTCACATCGGCTGCCAGCTTCAGGTTGCCCTCCTGTGCCGGTACGGCGAGCTTCTTGGGAAACAGATAGTTGCGGGCGTAGCCGTCGGAAACCTCTACTATCTCTCCGGACCTGCCTATGTCCTTTACGTTGTGCGTCAGAAGAACTTTCATGTCTCGACTCCCGTCCCGGCCTCGAATGCCGGTCTGATGTCGGTTGTACCGCCCGAACTCCTCCGGGTCAGGGCGACCCGGAAAAACCCGAGGTCATCATTCTTTTCCTGAAATCCAGCCAGGTATCCAGCACTCCCGTCAGAACGGTCACGCAGGCGGCGAGCGGAGTGGCCATGACGGCCATGAAGAGCGCCGCCGCC
>LKHC01000100.1 GCA_001618605.1 Candidatus Fermentibacter danicus | reverse complement strand
GCGTATCCCGTCTCCCGGCCGAAGGCCGCCGCGGCGAGCGCCGCTATCAGCAGCCATGCCGTGGAAAGACCGAGCCTGATCTCCCCCCATCCGCCCCTCCCGTCCCCTTTCGTTGCGAAGCGTACCGCGAGGGCCGATCCCACAGCGATCTGAAACGCGCCGATCCCCGGGGATAGATAGATCATCGAGTCGATGAGAGCCCGGATCCGTCCTTCGGGGATGCCAGCCGAGGAATAGAGAGGCATCAGCGTTTCCAGCATGTCGGACGAGAGACTCATCAGCCCCGGCTGGTCCAGCAGGGAGAGGACGGCGGCGACAACGGTCAGGGCCGCGGTGACGAAGGCCGCCTCGGAATCCCGCAGCGAGCGGGCGTCCGACACGAGGATTCCGGTGATGACCGCGGCGCACATGGCCGCCGTCTCTATGCCCCCGAACCAGAACATCAGAAGGCAGGAGGCGATGACGGCAGGAATCCCAAGGGCGGGACTCCTTCTCGCCGCCAGGGCGGCCAGGGCTCCGGCGGCGAAATGCAACCCCGGTACGGCGGTCGCGACACCCAGCACCGATCGCCTGAGGATGCGACTCCCCGTATCCCGGCGTTTCCCGTTCCTGCTGCCGGACATCACCGGCTGGATTCCCCGAGGACCAATCGTCCTACCGGAAGTGCTCTCTGACGTACGGGATGATCGCGAGGAAGCGGGCGACCTTCACTGCACGGGCGACGGCGCGCTGATGTCTGGCGCAGTTTCCTGAAACCCTCCTCGGGACGATCTTGCCCCTGTCCGAAACGTAACGGCCCAGAAGCCTCTCGTTCTTGTAGGAGATGACCAGCTCGGGAGAGATGCAGAACCTGCACTTCTTCTTCTTCATGACCTTCAGGTTCGTGCGCTTTTTCTTGATCAAGGGAATCCTTCCTTTCCCGCCCGGTTCGGGGACGACTGCGTGCGGAAAGCCGTCAGCCGCCCAGGATCTCGAGCCTTTCCGCCTTCAGCGAAAACCTCAGGTGTTTGATCTTGCCGCGGTCTTCAAATACCCTGCTGGCCAGCACTCCGGACAGGTAGACGTACATGCCGGGCCTGAG
>LKHC01000099.1 GCA_001618605.1 Candidatus Fermentibacter danicus | reverse complement strand
AACGGAGCCATCAGAGACTAGAAGGGGATGTCGTCATATTCGGAATCGCTCTCCGGTGGTTCGTCGGCCGGGGAGTAGCGCGCCTTCTCCGGGCGTTCCTGCGTCTCGGAGCGCTGCTGCTGCCCCGTCCGTTCGAGGAACTGGACCCTGCGCGCCACTATCTCGAGCCGGCTTCTGGACGAACCGTCCTGGGCCTGCCAGGAGCTTGTCTGGAGTTCGCCCTCCACCAGGACCGGGCTGCCCTTGCGGAGATATTCCGCCACCAGTTCCGCAGTCCTCCGCCATGCGACCACGTCCACGAAGCAGGTCTTTTCACGCCATTCGCCGTCCTTGCCGCGGTAGGACTGGCTGCTGGCGATCCTGAAATTGGCGACATGAATGCCGGTTTCCAGGAGATCCGTCCTGGGGTCGTCGACGAGGTTGCCGGAGATCATGACGCGGTTGATGCTGGGCATACGGATGTTCATGCCGGGCTACTCCTCTGCGTCCTGCTCTGATTCGTCCTCTGAATCTTCATCGGTGAAGGCCTGCTCCTCGGGCATCGCGGTCTCGTAGGTGATCCTGTCCTCACCGGCGGTCACGCGGCTGTCGTCGAGCCTGATGTTGAGGTGCCTGAGACAGTTCTCGTTGATCCTGAGGTTCCAGTCGATGGCGGCGCTGACTTCCTCGTTCCCGGTCCAGCGAATGAAGTAGTAGACTCCCTCGCTCTGCTTCTTCAGCGGGAAGGCGAGCATCCTCCTGCCCCAGGGCTGGGTGCCCGAGTGTGTCCCCTTCGCCTTGCCGATTATCTCCACGACCCTGGAGACTTCCTGCTCGAGTTCGGTCTCGGAGAGGGAGGCGCTGAAGATCACGGCTGTTTCGTAGTTGCGCAAATGCACTCCTCCTCGGGATTGCGGACTGGCCGATGCGGGAATGCCGGAAACGCCGTAACAGCCCGCGTGCTGCGCGGGTCGGTGGGTGTCGCTTCCGGACGTGCGGCGCATCCGCCACAACGGCCGCGCATCATCGAGCGCGGCAAACGACGGAATGGTTTATCGTCAAGGCGCCCGCCGCAGTCAAGCCCCGTCGAAATGTTGACCGACGCCTGCCCCGGCCAGATACTTCCAGGGGATCAACCCCGTTAAAGTGGAGGCCGGCCCTGGCGCCTCCCTGTCCTGTCGATTGCGGAGGTGAGAAATGAAGGCTTCGTTCCCGCTCCTTCTGGCTGCTCTGTTCTCAGTCCTTATGCCGTCCGACGCCATGGCCCAGCGCGACGGTTTCGGCATCGGGATAATTGCAGGGGATCCTACGGGTCTCTGCATCAAGAACTGGCTGTCGCAGAAGTCCGCGCTCGAGATGGCCGCCGCCTGGTCCTTCGAGGGCAATGGAGGCTTCTTCCTTTCGGGGGACTACGTGCTCCACTCCTTCGGCATCTCGGGAGGCTCCGGGCTCATGCTCACCTACGGCCTCGGAGGCAGGCTCTACTTCCGCGACGGCGACAAGAACAACGACGGTGACACGTTTCTCGGCCTGAGGGTCCCCCTGGGGCTCTGCTATCCGATCGAGGGGGCTCCGGTCGACATATTCCTGCAGCTCGCCCCGGTCATGGACCTCATCCCGGAAACCGAACTCAGACTGAACGGCGGAGTAGGGGCCAGGCTCTACCTCTAGCCCGTCAGCCCGACCCAGAGGTTGCCGGAGGGATATCCGGGGTCGCTCGTCACGTTGATGCCGAGCTTCCTGAGTCCTGATCCGTCGCCTGATCTGGGCAGGGAAGTCAGGTGTGCGTCGCAGTTCCGGAACATCGACAGGGTCTTCATCGCCAGGTCCGCCGCCGGGCTCGTCATCGCGCTGACGGACAGCGCTATGAGAACCTCCTCCAGGTCCAGCTCCGGGGAGTTCGTTCCCAGCACGGATGACTTCAGCCTGGCGATCGACGAAATCGTTCCCGGCGACAGGAGATTCATCTCCCGGGGCAGCCCGGCCAGCACCTTCGACGCGTTCAGCACCAGGGCGGACGAAGCCGTCATCAGTGACGATGTCCTCCCCCGGACTATGGTTCCGTCGGGAAGTTCCAGGGCGGCGCCCTGCGGAGCCGGTCCTGCGGCAGTCGCCTTCTCCTCCCTCGCGGGGATCACCACGCTCCGCTTCTCCGGTGTGAGCCCGTACTGCGAGAGCAGGGATTCGGCCTTCGCCACCGTGGTGTTCTCCACCAGACCCGTCATGTACTCGCACCTGTATCTGAAATAGCGCCTTATCAGCTCCTGCTCCGCCGCCTCCCGGATCGCGCCGTCGTCGGTTATGCCGTCGGCGATGCGGTTGACTCCCATCTCCGTCGGGGATGAGTAGAGGATGGTGCGGCCGGTGATCTTCTCGTAGATGCGCTGAAGCAGCGGGAACGCTTCCACGTCGCGGTTGTAGTTCACGGCCTGTATGCCCGTAGCCTCTAGGTGGAAGGGGTCGATCATGTTGAAGTCGTCTATGTCGGCCGTAGCCGCCTCGTATGCCGCATTCACGGGATGGTCCAGGGGCAGGTTCCAGACCGGGAAGGATTCGAACTTGGCATATCCGGCCTGACAGCCGAGCATGTGTTCGTGGTAGATCTGGGACAGGCTGGTCGCCAGCTTGCCGCTTCCGGGGCCGGGGCCCGTCACTATCACCAGCGGCTTTGTGCAGGGTATGTAAGGGTTCCTTCCGTAGCCCTCCTCGCTCGCTATCCTGTCCACATCCGAGGGATATCCCCTGGTGGGCGGATGAGCGCAGACCTTCACGCCCCTCCTGGACAGGCCCTTCATGAAGGATTCGGCGGCGGGCTGGCCGGTGTACCTCGTCACCACCACGCTGCTGACCTGGAGCCCGTTCGATCTCAATTCGTCGATCAGCTTCAGAGCATCGACGTCGTAGGTGATTCCGAAATCGCCTCTGAGCCTGCGCCTCTCTATGTCGCCGGCGTGTATGCATACAAGAATCTCGGCGTTGTCGCTGAGTTCGTGAAGCAGCCTCAGTTTTGCGTTCGGATCATAGCCGGGCAGGACTCTCGCGGCATGGTAGTCGTAGAGCAGTTTGCCTCCGAACTCGAGGTACAGCCTGCCCTCGACGGAGCCTATCCTGTCCAGAATCGCCTTCTTCTGGGCTTCGAGGTACTTCCCGCAGTCGAATCCGGAGCGGAACACCTGGACCTCCCGGTACAAAAGCCGAGGGCGGGACCGTTCGGCCCCGCCCTTCTTGCATCGTTTCCGGCAGCTAACGGATTACCATCACCTGCCGCGACATGGATCCGGACGGGGTGTTCAGTCTGATGAAGTAAACCCCGTTGGCTACGTCGCCGATCTGCCATTCGACGGAATGCTCACCCGCGGTCATGTCGCCGGAGATGACCGTTCCGACCAGGCGCCCGGTCACGTCGAAGACGGAGAGCTCGACCCTGCCGGCCGTCGGGTTGAAGAAGGACACCGACGCGGAGGTCGTTACCGGGTTGGGGGAGGGGAGACTCATCCAGAAGTCGCCGGGAACGGTTGACTCGTCCTCCTCGACGCCCACTCCGACGATCCAGAACATCGAGGCGCTCCTGTTGTTGTGCAGGGTCGCTCCGGCATGGATCGTTCCGGACGACGGAATCGTGACGTTGAACGTAACCTGCCCTGATGCGTCGGTGACGAGCTTCTCGTAGAAGCTGGGCTCGTTGGTCGTCCCGGAGACGCCGTCGGTGAGGGTAACCGTAGCTCCGTCAACCGGGATGCCGTCGCGATTGACCGTGAGGGTGATGGTCTGGGCGCCGGCTTCGATCTGACTGGGGCCGCTGATGGAGAGAACTCCGTATTCCCCGGCTTCGTCGAAGGTCCAGATCTCCATGGCCGGATCGCCGAACCAGAAGTACATCTTGGCGTTGGTTATTCCGAGATCGCCGTGCACCGCGATGGTCGCGGCGGTGGCTGCATCGATCGCCTCACGAACGGCGAACAACCCGGTATTGTAGATGGCCTTGTAGATCTCCTTCATGTAGTCGTGGTTGGGTATGGTGTAGGACGGGTCGTTGGCCGCCAGGTTGCCCGAGGAACCGCAGGTGGCGAACTGCCAGCTCTCGGCCAGGCAGTTGCCGCTTTCCTGGTAGCGGCCGCAGTAGCAGGCGATATTGAACACAGGGGGCATGAAGGTGTTGGTGAGGGCGTTGATGTTGGCCTGGGTCCAGCCGGGGCTCCAGGACCACTCTCCTTCGTCGCCGTGCCCTCGGTACCCGACGGTGCCGATGGAGGAATTGATGGCGTCGGAGACCATCTGCGCGGTGCCGCCCTCGGGCGGGTAAACCTTGGTGAAGGTTATGTCGCACAGGCTGTATGGGAAAGCGGCCAGCTCGTTGCAGCACTGAGTGTACTTGCCGGGATAGTTCTCCTGGTGGGCTGCCAGGACGGTCTCGCTGGGGATGATGCCCGTGGTGTTCAGGTCGTCGAAGGCGTACATGAGGTAGCCGTCGATGATCTTGTCCACCTGGTGGGATATCTGGGCAGGGGTGCCGGTGAGGCGGCCGAGCGCGATCTCGGGCAGGAAGTCCGACCCGGTGATGCAGGCATAGTGGTGATCGCCCACATGAGAGCCGTAGTTGTAGGAGGGAAGCTCGGCATGGGTGCCGGCGATCAGGGCGAACCTGGTGACGCCGGTTTCGTAGTTGTCGGTTATCGCGGCGTAGATCGCCCCGGGGTTGGAGGGGCTGGGGAGAACCTCGACCTTGACCCTCAGCCCGAGCCAGTTGTGCAGCTCGTACAGGGGGGCGACCGCAGACTGGTTGTCCGCCGTGCAGACCACGACGTATTCTACTCCGCCCTCGAGGTTGCCGCTGGACTGGGTGGCGGCGCGGAACTGGTCGAAGTTGACTATGAGCCCGGACATGGCCTCCTGCATGGCAGGGGTCACGGGCTGGGCGGCGTCGAGAGCGTCGCCGTCGAAGTCGATCCTTACGCGCATGCTGAAGGCGACACGAAGCTCACGGGCGGCCGCGTCGTAGCTGAACGGGTTGACCAGGAGCCTGGCGCAGTGGAGCCCGGACCAGATCGCATCGTTGTCGGAGGAGGCCCAGGTTTCGGGATAGGTCACCCCGTCGGCCTCGTAGATCCTGTCGTTCATCTCGAAGGGCCAGGGAGCGTGCGGCATGTCGATCTCCGCCGGCTGCCTGGGCAGGATGGAGAGGTTCTGGAAGGTGGAGTACTCCACGCTCTCCACCGTGACTACGGCGTGCGTGCCGAAGGGGAGGGCGAACATGACCGGATATGCCGGGAGTTCGGGGAACCCGACCTCTCCTTGGGGTGTACAGCCCGGCATTTCCACCTTGTCCCAGGCCCTGCCGCCGCCCGGATGGGTTCCGAGCCAGAAGCCGGGGAAGGTGACGTCGGCCACGATATGCCCGAGGTCGGACTCGACCAGTTCGAACACAGGCTGTGAGCCTGCAGAACCCCCGAGGGACTGCCACTCGTATGACTCGCCCGAAGCGAAGGCCATGACAAATGGTATCAGCGCAATAAGATACATCTTCAAGCCGGTACCGCCTTTCCAAAGGAAGGGTGGGTATCAGAGTCACCTGCACTCGCCTGTTTGATACAAGCTACATTCTCGCACTACTTTTCCCCGGGGTCAAGGTTTCGTTGACTTGCCCGCGCTCTTGCCCGATGTTGCACCTTATACCAAAGGAGGTAGCCCGGGAAATGAGAACTCTTCTATTGGTTCCGGCAATTGCAGCGGCAGCCCTGGCCGGCCCGAGGATCGGCGGAAGGGTGGGATACTACAGCGGCAACGATCCCAGAACGGAGGATGGCGGTTCGAGCCCGTTCTTCGGCGGGCAGATAGCGCTCCCGCTCATGGAGATGGTATCCCTGGAGCTCAGCGCGGGATACGCCTCCACCGAGACCGACATACTCCTCAGCGATTACCTCCTAGACTACATCGAGCAGGAGGAGGGCGTACGCGTCGATCCCGACTCCCTCCTCGACTACCTGGAGAACGAATGGGGCTGGACGGGTGGCGGCGCCGAGTTCGCCAGAAACTATACAGCCACCTTCCATGACCTCGACCTTGCGGCGACTCTCAAGGTCGGAATCCCCATCGGAAATCTCCCCTTCAGGCCCTACGTCGGCGGCGGCGGCGGTGCCCACATCATGGTCAGCGACGCCGACCTGCTGATCGAGTACGTCGAACAGCAGACAGGCGAGGGATCTCCCCTGGAAGTCTACGACAAGATCCATCCATCGGTACACGGCGTCGTCGGAGCGGACTTCAGGCCTCCGGCGCTGCCCGTGTCGCTCTTTGCGGAATACAGGTATGCGAGGGTCCTGGGTGAAGAGGCGGGAGCCGGTGACATCGGCTCGATCTACACCGGAGTGAATCTGGGATTCTGAAATCAGCCGGACATTTCCGGCAGGACAGGGGGTGCAGCATGAAGATCCTCACGATGGCGGTTCTCGCAATGGCAGCCGCCGTCTCCGCTCAGACCGTGGTTGCCACTCTCGACGCGCCCGATACCAACATCAGCGGCCTGGCCTACGGGAACGGGTGCCTGTGGGCCGTGGACGGCGTGACCAACTACCTGCACAGCGTCGATCCGGCCACCGGTTCGGTGCTGGGTTCATGGTACGTCGCTCCCGTCTCGGGGGAGACCCCGACCGGCTGCGCGTTCGGCAACAACACGGTCTACGTGGGAATGACGAACGCCCGAGTCTATATGTACAACTTGTCCGGGGTGTTCCAGGGTGACTTCACCGTAAACTGTTGAGGAAGCCAGATCTCGTCGGCGACGGGATTGGGTTCCAATGCTGTGAGACTCTATGTGCTGGGAACGAGTTCCTACGGTTACTCGGTGGAGTCCTTCTCCTGGACCGGGAGTGTAGGCTCGAGTCCGTTCATCAACAGATTCGATTCCGGCCTGGGTACACCATACGACATCGACATCTCGGGCAGTCTCATATGGGTGGCCTGTGACGGGGCCGACAGCCCCGTGAAGGCTTACAACACGTCCGGCGTACTCGTCAACATGATACCGGGCTCGGTCGTAGAGAACGCCGCCAGGGGCATGGCCTTCGAGTCGGAGAGCATCCTGTGGGTGAGCAATCCGGATACGGACAAGCTCTACAAGATCGATCTGTCCCTCGGCATCTCGGAGGAGGGCGGCGAGGTCGAGCCGGCCGTGGATCTTCGGGCCAGCTCCAACCCGTTCTCGTCCAGTGTCACGATCTCCGGCACCGGCTTCGGTGACGGCGCCGTGCTCGAGATCTTCGACATGACCGGACGCATGGTGGTCGAATCGCCCTTCGACGGCAGCTACACCTGGAACGGCGCCGATGTGCCGTGCGGCGCCTATGTCGTCAGGGTGGGCAACGGCGAGGCGCTGGAGTCGATCAGTCTGGTGAGGTTCTGACGGAATCTCCGTCCTGAAGGGGCCGCGCTTCGTCCAGGGGCGCGGCCCCGATCCGTTCCGGCGGTTCCCGGCCCGCCGCCCGGCCGGGGGAACTGCTTTCGAAACGCCAGTCATGGGATACCGGCGAGCATCTCCTTCATGATCCCCGGGGCGGCGGCGACGACACCGGACGAATCCGTCGACCAGGGCATTTTCCCCCACCCCAGTACGATTCCCCCGGCCTCCTGCACGATCAGCACTCCGGCCGCCATGTCCCACGGCCTCAGGTGTTCCTCCCAGAAGCCATCGAGCCTTCCGCAGGCGACGTGACAGAGGTCGAGCGCCGCGGAACCGGCACGCCTTATGCCTCTCGCCCTGCCGAGGAAGTACAGAAGGGGCCGGATGTCGAAGCCCAGGTCCTCCGGGGTTCTCCTGTAGGGGAAGCCTGTCGCGAGAAGGGATTCCTCCAGACTCCCTGCGCGGCCCACGCGGACAGGCGACACGCCCGCCGCCCCGCCCGGATTCGTNNCTGATCGGGTCGTGCACGCAGCCGGCGGCGACGCCTTCGCGGTCGACGAAGGCTATCGAGACGGAGAAGAAAGGGTAGCCGTGCTCGTAGTTGGCCGTGCCGTCCAGGGGATCGACCAGCCAGTACGCCCGTCCGTCCCGTCCGTCGTTTCCGGTTCCGTCATCCTCCTCGCCGACGAAGAGGACTTCCGGATAGAATGAGGCCAGCCTCTCCCGGATGAGTGCCTGGCTTTCCAGGTCCGCCTCGGTGAGGAACTCCCGGCCCTCCTTGCCCTCGATGCTGTGGGGCTTGTCGAGTTTCTCCACAAGCAGCCTTCCGGCCTCCTCGGCCGTTTCACGCATCCGGACTGTCATCTCGTCCAATGAAACTCCTTTCCGCCTTCTCCCGCGATAATATTCCGAATGTCACCGTCATGCCCGGAACGACCACCGAACGGGAGGGAACAACTGAAGGACGCCGTCACAAGAGCCCTGGGGCTGACCGGAATCGCTCTCGGCCTGGCGTGCATGCTCGCCGGAGCGTTCCTGGCCGCCGTATCGGACGGATGGGGACGCCGCGTCACTGATTCCGCAGCCGCCCTGGCCGTGGGCCTCGACGGGGCGGAGAGCGTGGTGACGGCTCTCTGCGACGATGTCGAGGGGACGACCTCGATACTCGAAGGCGTCCGGAGAGCCATCGTCCAGACCGCCGGCGTCGTCTCCCGGACCCGCTCCGTGCTCGACCGGGCGGATTACACCGGGTCGGAGACGGTCGATTTCTCTCTTCTCCTGGCCGACGACCTGGACGGAATCTCCTCCATGCTCGGCCCGATGGGGGGAGGGCGGCTTTCCCAGCCCGCCTCCAGGCTCAGGATGATATCGGCCTCGGGTGACTCCATCCTGATCCTCCTGTCCGGATTGAGGGCCCGGCTGGGCAGCCTTTCCGGAACGCTCTACGATGTCGCCGCCGCCGTGGACTC
>LKHC01000098.1 GCA_001618605.1 Candidatus Fermentibacter danicus | reverse complement strand
GGTCAGGGAGGCCGGGTCTGCCTTCAGGTGGCCTCTACGGACCGGAGGCGGGATTACGGAATGCCCGGGACCGCTGGAAGGTGTCATGTCCACGAGGGCAGTCCCGCCCTGCGGGTGGGGGATACTGGAAGGCGGCGGAGCCTAGCGGCACGCAGCCGCGGCCGCCGCCCGCTCGAGGGAGTCCACGACGGCTCCGGCGAGATGGTGGGTCTCGATCCTGCATCGCCCGGCACGGCCCATGGTTCGCCTCAGCTCCTCGTCCGAGAGGAGCCTCACCAGCCCTTGCTCCGTAAGATCCATCGACCCTCCGGCGCAGATACCGAGGGGGGCTTCGCCGGACAGAAGCCCGTCCGGATCCGAGTTCAGACTCAGCACGGGCCTTTCCAGAAACCAGGCCTCGAGGAAGGCGTTCGAGAAACCTTCGGAAGGCGAGGTGTTCAGGAGGATCTTCGACGAGGCGATGACCGAGAGCGCCTCCCGGTGCGGGATCTCGCCGAGGTATTCCATTGTCCCGCAACTCCTGGCCCTGTCGAGCATCGCCCGGCATTCGGACCCCTGCACCGAGCCGGCGACAGCGATTCGCCAGCCCCTTCCTGCAATCCTCCCGAGCAGTTCCAGGAGCCTGTCGAAGCCCTTGAAGGCCGACAGGTGCCCGATCCAGCATGCGTCGTACACGCCTTCGACTACCCGGGGCTTCTCGAACGGCACGAAGGCGTTCCTCACCATCACCGATTCCAGGCCCATCGCCCTGCACCGCTTGAGCTGACCGGAGTGCTGTGAGAGGACAATGGAGGCCCTCCGAAGGGCGAGACGCACAAACGCCGCTCTCGCGATCCTTCCGTATACGGCGGAATGGACTGCGCCCCGCGGGCTGCCGGACGTGACTGTCCTCAGGTCGTCGTCGCAGGCCAGGGCGGCAAGGTAGGCGACACCCATCCTGCCTGCCGCCCCCGCCACGGAAGGAGCGAAGACGGAGAAGCCCCGCGTATAGACGAAATCAGGATCGAGTCGCCCCATTGCCCGCCGTAGGGAAGGCAGCCTGTCGGCCCAGAGCCTGATGCCCCGGGGCCAGCGGGATTCCGGTCGCCAGCCCTGGACGATCTCGACTCCCGAGATCGAAGATCTGTCGGCATCGACGGGACCGGGTACGAGCAGGGCGACCCGGTTTCCGCGTGCCGCGAGCTCTGTGGAGAGCAGCATCACCTGGCGCTCCGACCCGCCGTCGGGGAGCCCCGACAGCGCCCTGACCCCGCCACCCACGAAACACCAGGTCTGTTTCATGTTTCGTTCCCCCGAGCCCATGGAATCACCGCTCCGAGGAGATCTCCCGTCTTCGCCCTCACGGCAGAGACGTCACCAGCCTGCGGCAGGACTTCACGCCAGCGGAGGCCCGTGCGCCTGAGGAAAACGCCGGTCCCCAGCAGCCACTCGAACGAGTACGAGGCGAGGCTCGAAAGGGCGGCGCCCTCCATAAGAAGAGCGGGGATGAGAACGATATTCAGCCCTACCTTGAGGGCAAAAGCGGCCACGCGTGTCGCGACGTTGACGAGCGCCAGGTCCGAACTCTCGAAGAAGCTCGCGGTCATCGACCTGTGGGCCTGCATCAGCGTCGATCCCAGCAGTATCACGAAGGGCAGGGCGGCAGGTTCGAACTCCGCCCCGTAGAGAAGCACGATGAACGGTCTCCCCAGCGCGGCGCCGAGCAGGAAGAACGGCAGCAGAAGGATAGTGAGCTGTCGTGAAGCCCTGGCGGCCAGTCGCGCCCTCTCGAGAGGATCCGCGACCGCCGCCAGCGAAGGCAGGAGGACCGTGTTGGCCGAGGCGGACACCAGCCAGAGCTTCTCGGCGAGGCTCGAGGCGAGCGAGTAGAAGCCCACCGACTCGATGTCGAGGAACGACTTGATCATGTAGATGTCGATTCTGATTATGAGGTACCAGACGAGGGCGGAGGCATGGAGCTTGATCCCGTAGGATAGGTACCTCTTCCAGAAGCCCTTGCAAAGAGCCTCGGAATCATCTCGATCCTCCGGCCTGCCCGGGGCTTTCCGTATGCTGTGGAACATCAGCGCCGTCACCACGATGGTGGAGGCGACCACGGCGGCCACTCCACCGCCCACTCCGAGCCCGAGCAGGATCAGTAGCACGGCATACAGCAGGGCCAGCAGCACCGGGGACAGGCCCCGGATCAGGGCCAGGCGGCTGAACTGCCTGAGCGCGCTCATTATCGAAGACCAGTGCGCCTGGAGGAGCCCCAGGGGAACGAGCGCCGCCGCAAGGAGGACGACCGGCGTGCCGGCGTCACCGAAGAATTGAGTGCGGAACCGGAGGGCCATCACGGCGTAGACGGCGAGGCCGACCAGAGACTGGAGGAACGCCGCCCTGGCCGACACTCCGAGCGCCCTGCCCCGGGGGAGCATGCGGTTCGATACGAAACAGACATTTGTCTGGATGACGCCAAGGAGGACGAAGCTGACTATGAGATCCGGGGTGGTGTGGAGGAGGGCGAAGGTGCCCCTCCCTGCAGGGCCCAGGACGCGGGCGGTAATCATCCCGCCGGCCATGGCGGCCAGGAAGGACAGGACGTTTCCCGCGAAGGTCACGGCAATGTGCCTGTGAGCCGATCCTTCAGACACGGCCTTGCCTTCCTTTTCGCCCCGGGTCAGAACAGCTCCTCCAGGAATCCGCCGAATATCCTCCCGGTCTCCTCCGCCCTCAGTGACGCCCTGACCTCCGGATCGCCCCACATCTCCAGGTTTCCGGGTTCGGATTCCAGATAATTGCAGAGCGATGCCAGGCTTTCCGCTATTGATCCCGGTGAGCCGGTCCCGCAGACCCATCCTCCCAGCCTCTCTATCAGGGAGGTGCAGGCCCCGGGTCGGCAGATGCCGATCACGGGACGTCCCGCCCCGACATAATCGATCAGCTTGGAGGGGAGGAAGGCGCCGGACTCCATCTCCGAGGGAGTTATCACCAGGAGAGCATCGGCTGAGGCCATGAGAGCCAGGCTGTCCGGATACGGCACCTGCGGGAGGAACTCGACGAGGCCCTGAGGCAGTCCGGACAGGTCGACATCCTTCTGAAGGGATCCGTAGAACTCGAATCTGAGGCGCTCCAGGACGGCGGGCGACCGTTCCAGCAGCATCGGAAGAGCCGAAACGAGGTCCGACGGGCTCCTGGAGCCGTACAGGCTCCCGAGGTGCCTGACCACGAACGGCCCGCCGCTCCGGCGCGGGACGATCCGGGGATACAGGGATTCCTCCCAGCCGTGCGCTACGACTCTGGCCTTTCTGAAAATCCGGGCCGGGTATCCCGCCAGGGTCAGGTCCCTCATCTCCGAGCACGGAAATATCAGGAGATCCGCTGACTCGACGACGGATCTCTCCAGACGGGCGTGCAGATACTTAGCCGTAGCGATCCTCCGGATCATCGGATTGGTCACCCACGGATCGCCGAAGTACGCGGCCCAGCGCAGTCCGGGCACCCTCTGGACAGCCTCCAGGCCGGACAGATGTGCGCTCATGGGCGAGGCAAAGGTCACCAGGACGTCACCGGCCGAAGGGTTCATGGAAAGCAACGCTCTGGCCGCCGGAGCAGCCCAGGGCCTGTAGATGTCCGGGATCTGCAGCAACTGAGAGAGAGGCGAACGGTACAGGATGCGTCTGGCCAGAACCCGGGCGGCGGCCTCACGGAAGGGCACGGGCAGTATCCGTAGGGCGCCCGTGGCAGCGAGCGGCATGAGTCCGGGATCGTCGGGACGTCCGTCTTCGCCGGTCACGACACTGAAATCCCTTCCGCAATGCCTGAGCAGCCTCCATGTCACTATGGACATGGCCGCAGGAAGCGGCGGATACGCGAACGAGACGGCAAAGAGCCTCTTTCCGGACAAGCTGTTGCGCCTCCATGGCAGGACCGTATACAAGGGAACAGCATGGCAATATAATCCAGGCTGCGCCGGGAGGCCGTCGTTACGGCTCCATCGGGCAACTGCAGACGTTCACCCGTCATGAAAGGTGTCGCAGACTTGCCTGAATCGTCGGAGAGGGTGCTGGTCCTCGGGGCCACCGGGATGCTCGGACACAGGATGCTCGAAGTCCTGTCCGAAGGCTTCGTCGTGGCGGGTACGTCGAGGAGTCCGGCGGGCACGCCCCCATCTCCGGGTGGCTTCTTCGGAAAGCTGGGGCGGGACGCGATCCTCGGCGGCGTAGACGCCCGCAGTTACGAAACGGTCGAGGCATGTCTGGCCTACTTCTCTCCCACCGTGGTAGTGAACTGCATCGGCATCATTCGGCAGATACCGGAGGGTTCCGATCCGATTGTATCGATCGAGCTGAACTCACTGTTCCCGCACAGGCTGGCGGCCTCGTGCAACCGGATGGGCGCCAGACTCATACACATAGGGACCGACTGCGTTTTCTCAGGCTCAAGAGGCGCCTACCGGGAGGAGGACACTCCTGATGCCGCGGATCTCTACGGTAGATCCAAGGCTCTCGGGGAGCCCGTCTCGAACGGCAGCCTGACACTCCGAACGTCGATCATAGGCAGGGAACTCACGAGGACAACCGGCCTGCTGGAATGGTTCCTATCGAACCGGGGAAAATCAGTGACCGGCTACAGGAAGGCGGTCTGGAGCGGATTGACCACCGAGGCCCTCTCGCGGGTCGTGGCCGGGGTGATAAGAACGGGAACGCCGTCAAGCGGGCTCTACCACGTTGCCTCGAGACCAATATCCAAGTATGACCTGCTGAACATGATTGACGCCGAACTGGACCTGGGGATCGAGGTGGTCCCGGCGGACGAGCCCGTCGAGGACCGCAGCCTGCGCTCAGACAGGTTCCTGGAGGAGACGGGAATCGGGATACCGTCCCTGGAGGACATGATTGACTCGCTTCGGGGCGACCTGGGGCGCTACGACGAATGGAGAACCCCCGATGGGCTGTCTTGAAGGCAAGAGGCTCCTGGTCACGGGCGGAACCGGATCACTGGGCCAGGTACTGGTGAGGAGGCTCCTCTCCGGCGAAATGGGCACGCCGGCCGCGGTCGTGGTCTTCTCGCGCGACGAGGCCAAGCAGCACTTCATGAGGATGAACTACGCCAATGCCGGGGCCGCGACCGACGAGATCATCTACGACAACTCCCGGCGCATCCTGGAGTTCAGGATCGGCGACGTCAGAGACTTCCACTCCGTGGCTTCGGCTCTCAAGGGTGTGGACGTCGTGTTCAACGCCGCCGCACTGAAGCAGGTTCCTACATGTGAATACTTCCCCTTCGAGGCCGTGCGGACCAACATAGAGGGCCCCGAAAACATCGTCCGCGCGATTCAGGAACTTGGCCTGCCGGTAGGGACGGTCGTCGGCATTTCCACTGACAAGGCGTGCAAACCCGTGAATGTGATGGGCATGACCAAGGCCATACAGGAGCGTGTGTTCCAGCAGGCCAACATGCGCTGTCCATCGACCAGATTCGTCTGCGTCCGTTACGGCAACGTCCTGGCCTCCAGGGGATCCGTGATTCCTCTCTTCCTCGAACAGATCAGGACCGGGGGCCCCGTCACCATAACAACCCGGGACATGACCCGCTTTCTACTGAGCCTGGACGACGCCGTGGACACGGTGTTCGCCGCCGTGAAGGAAGCTCTGCCGGGAGAGACCTGGATCCCCAGGGCTCCTTCGGCGAGAATGGTGGACCTTGCGGAAATCCTGATCGGCGACAGGAGTATCGGGATGGTTACAACGGGCATCAGGCCCGGTGAGAAGATCCACGAGATACTCGTCTCCGAGGAGGAGGCCTTCAGAACCTGTGTGAAGAGCGACAGGTTCTACGCCATCGGCTCCATCCTGCCCGAGGTCAGGCGGGGCGCCGAGGGCGGCGAACTCATAGGGAGAGAGTACAGCTCCGCCGGATCCTTGATCGGACGCGATGCGCTCGGTGCATTGCTTTCAAGGAACGGGCTGATGCCGGACCAGGTCGATACGGCAGGCGGGGAGCTCCTTAGATGAAGCTCGTAACTGTTCTCGGAACCCGTCCTGAGATAATCCGGCTCTCCATTCTGATAGGAAAGCTCGACGGCCTCTGCAGCCACACGATCGTCCACACCGGCCAGAACAGCGATCCCGCCCTCAGCGACGTGTTCTTCGCGGAGCTGGGCGTCAGGCGGCCGGACGTCTTCCTCGGCGTCGACATCTCCAGCCCCGGCAGGCAGATCGGGGGCGTGCTGGAGGGCTGCGAGCGGGTCTTCAGAGAGAAGAAGCCGGACAGAGTGCTGGTACTCGGGGACACGAACAGCGCCCTGTCCGTGATCATGGCCAAGCGGATGGGGATACCGGTCTTCCACATGGAGGCAGGCAACCGCTGTTTCGACGACAGGGTTCCAGAGGAGGTCAACCGTCGCATAGTGGATTCCTGCAGCGATGTCCTGATGCCCTACACGGAGAGGAGCAGAACGAACCTCCTGAGGGAGGGATACCGCCCGCAGAGGATCCTCGTCACCGGGAACCCCATCAACGAGATACTCGAGCGCCACCGCAGCGCGATCGACTCGTCTGCGGCGCTCGACAGACTTGGTCTTCAACCCGGCGGCTATTTCCTGGTGACCGCACACAGAGCCGAGAACGTCGACCTTGAACCCAG
>LKHC01000097.1 GCA_001618605.1 Candidatus Fermentibacter danicus | reverse complement strand
GGAAGCAACATCCTGGCAGGCGTCGAGCCTCCGGATGTAGCGAGATGCGTCGCGGCCGCCCTCGCCCGGAAACCAGACTGGACACCTCCTCCGGAATACATGGTGGAGGATGTCTCCGGCACGGTGGCGTCCATACTGATGTCCCGCCTGGAACCCGCTCCTCCAGGCTGACGGCTTGTCCGCGCTCCTCACATACGCACTGACGGCGTTTGGAGTCCTGCTTGCCGTCACGTCGCTGGTTTCAGCCCGCTCGAGGCTCATCCTGTTCTATATCCTGATGTTCATGACCATGGGAGGGCTGCAGATAGAGCTACCACTGCTCGGGTCCGGCATGAGGTCTGCTCTCGCCCTGCTGCTGCTGGCAGTCTCCTGGAGGACGGTTGCGACCACCATCGCCTGGCTTCGTACAACGCGGATACTGACACCGATGATCGCGCTTGCCGCCTACCTGCTCGTCTCAAACCTCGTCATCAGCACGAACCCGTCCTTAAAGACCTCCTTCGAGAATGCCGGCAACTTCATTTTCTTCCTTATATGCGTCGCCTTCCTCATGTCCGGTACGGACAGACAGGTAAAGTGGCTTCTCATAGTGACGGCTCTCGGTCTTCTGTCCAACATCCTCGCCTACACCCCCCGCTGGATTCCTTTCATGAGCGACACTACGGTCTTCGGTCCGGTCCCCCACTACCAGGAGCCCGCCAGCAGCGGATTGAT
>LKHC01000096.1 GCA_001618605.1 Candidatus Fermentibacter danicus | reverse complement strand
GCCGCCTACATCGTCGTCCTCGCGCTTTACAGACGGAAGATCTGGTGGGCGCTGTCGCTGCTCGCCCTGGGAGCGCTCGTTTTCACGATGCTGCCCGAGAACGAACAGACCGATAGGATGGTCGACCGCATCCAGCAGCTCTCGGTGGCGGCCAGGACCGGCACGCTTCATGAGAATCCCGACGCCGGGATGAGGCTGGAGAACGTCAGGATCGCTCTGACTGGCTTCATGGAGAAGCCCGTCTTCGGCTGGGGGATAGGCTCATGGCACAGCTACAGGCAGGAGAGCACGGGCAGGCTGGGATACATCCTCTCGGCGCACAGCGGATGGGCGCTGCTTCTTTTCGAGACAGGCGTGGTCGGCGCAATTCTCTACTTGCTGTTCTTGATCAGGTGTCTGAAGGGTCTCAAGCTGAGTTTCACAGGCGACCTGGCCGGTGACGTCGGCTACATAGCATTCCTTGGCGTAACGGCGTTAATGCTCGTCAGTCTGGGGGGCGACACCCTGCTCAAAAGAGGGATCTTCACCTACTTCAGCTTCGGGGCCTACGCCAGATGTGCAGCGATCAGGAAGATGACATGGGAACGCGCAGGGTCCTGACGGCTGGTCGCAGCGCATTCACGGCTGTGCTCGCTTCGGCTCTGGCGCTCCGCGCCGCGGTTCTGATCTCGGCTGGCCGACCCTGGGACGCTGGGACATGGTCGGCCTGGACCATCGACCCCGATTCGCACGGTTATCTCGCCCTCGCCTCCGACCTCTCGGACGGCGTGCAGGACAGCGCCTCGACCCGGACTCCAGGATACCCGGTCTTCCTCGCGGCAACCGGAGCCGCATCGGGAAGCACACTCCCGGCAGTGATACTCCAGCAGCTCGTGGACGTCGCTACTGCTGCGATAGCCGGTCTCATGGCAGGTAGATCGGGCGGCAATCGATGGTGGACTGCATCCCTCGCATATCTCCTCATGCCGGCTCCGGCCGTCTATTCGTCCCGGATACTCCCGGACTGCATTCTGGCTCTCGTCTGTGCGGTGACCTGTCTCGTCTGGCTGTCAGCAGGCGGAAGGAGCGGAATGAGGGTTCTCGTCGCCGCATGCGGGATGATAGGACTGCTGCTCTCGGCCGGAACCCTTGTCAAACCCGCGCTGATGTTCGCCTCTGTCGTGTATGCGATCCTCGTTCTCGCGAACCGTGAGGTCGCCCTCCGTGGCCGTGCGCTGGCAGTCGCCGTCCTATTGGCGACCTCCTCTGCCGGACCTCTTGCCTTGCGCTTCCACAACAGGGTTTCTTTCGGGCTGGATGCAATCTCGGCGCAGGACGGATACGAGCAGGCCGGGAGGGTCTGGGTTCTCACCGGAAGGGCGACACAGCTCGAGTTCCTCACCGAGGTGAAGGACAGCGTTGACCTTATGGCAACGGTCGATGGCACGGTGGACTTCGGGCTCAGGAACCGGATCTACAGGGAGATGGCCCTTTCGGAGTTTTCGGAACACCCCGCCGAGGTTCTGGTGCCACATGTCACGAGCTGGCCCAGGTTTTTCTCTACAGGTATCGGGGGCACTCTGAGGTACATGGGACTTCCTCCGAATAGTCCCCTCTCGCTTCCGCTCAAGGCGGCTGGAGCGCTCCTCTATCTGTCCATGCCGGTCGGATTGATACTCGGCGCTCTCTCGAAGAGGATCAGGAGCAGTATAGGCCCGCTGCTCGCCCTGGCCGGCGCCTGGATGGCCGTCATGGCTCTGGTCCACGGGCCCCTTGCAGGCCCACGCTACGGGCTCACCTTCTTCCCGGTTCTCTGTGCGGCGGCGACGGCTTCGCTCTGGCTCCTCTTCCGGAGGAAGGAGATTGCGGCCGGGACGAACGGGACCAGCGCCCAGTAGAACATGAGCCCGTATCTGAAGGAAGCGATCGGCCCTATCACAGGCACCGAGTAGAGGAACCAGGCCAGGCCCAGCCAGAATAGCTCTCCCAGCGAGGAGCGAAGCCTGCGCGAGATGATCGCTGCAAGGAGGGCGATTCCGGTTGGAAGCTGGAGTAGCGTCGTGGGGATGGAATAGGCGGGCGGTTTCCTGTCGTGTGGGGTCAGGCCGAGGTATGGGCTGTGCGCGTCGAGGTTCACGAAGAACTTGGGCCAGCGGCTGAGATGGAAATACAGGGCTCTAAGAGGGTTGGACAGAGCAGCCTCTCTCGACACGGCCCTGAAGAGACTGTCCCTCATCCGGTAGTCCATGACTCCATCTGAGGAGCAGAGCGCCTCCAGGCTGTCCCTGAAGATCCAGAACCTCTCGCCCTCCTCAAGCCCCCTGTAGCCGGAAGTAACAACCATCCTGCCCATGGGTTCGAGCGCATCCTGGGTCGTCATGCCCGGCATGCCGAACGACTCTTCGTTGTGAGCCCTCATAGTCAGGTACGAGGCTGCGAGGGGCACCGTCAGGACCGCGGCAAAGATCGCCCTCCTCGCCTTTCCCGGCCCCGGCACGGCGGCCAGGGCCATATAGACCGCTGGAGAGTAGAGTACGACGGGCTTTAGCATCAGTCCCACCGCCATGCACAATCCGCCCAGGAGCCCCGCGAGGGCGGCCCCCTTTGCGCTCCCGCCCCTCCAGACCTTTGTCCACAGGAGGCCCGAGAGCGCGATCATCATGGAGACATATACGTCGGGAATCAAATAGGACGAGTAGATGATCCCCGATGGGAGGCAGAGGTAGAAGGCCCCTGACAGGACCGCAGCCGTTGCACCCAGCACCGGGGCGGCGATGGAGACGACGACAAGGGCCGTCACCAGATCGGCAACCTGCTGGAGCAGCATCGTTGCAGTCCATCTCGGCCCCGCCAGATCCATCGTCGCATTCAACAGGAGCGGATAGCCGGGAGTCCTGAAGAGGGGCTCGTCCTGCACACCGTCCCGGAGGTCTTCCGCAGCGTACAGAAAGGAGTGGGTGTCGGAGTAGAAGATCCTGCTCTCCCAGGAATCGCTTCCGGGTCTCCCGATCAAGAAAAGGGCCGCGACCCGCAGCAGGAAAACCGCCGCCAGCGCAGCCCATGCCGCCGATTCGATGCCTGCGTGACGCCTCATGAGTCAGCTCCAGCATCCATCCTCGAAAGTCGCCTGGTCACATGCGGGTCCGCGCGGATTCGTCGTCCGGTTTCACGGCCCCGGATTCCTTCAGGATCGAGGCGACTGCCTTATGCGCGTCCGCGACGCAGTGATCCATGTTGAAGTACTCGAAGCGGCCGAGTCTGCCGTGCGTTACAAGCGCCGGGAAGGATTCGAGGGAGGCCAGCGCCTTCGCGGTCGCCTCCTTGTAGTCGATGGTCCTCAGCGGATAGGTGTTCTCCCGGTCTAACACGCGCCAGTCCCGAACGGCTTCCGGCCGGATCAGGCCGAACCCGGACAGGCCCGCGACGGCCATTTCCAGGAGTTCTTCCCCGGCGGCCGACGCGATCCTGTCTTTCCCGGTCGTGGTGAACTCCACGCAGAGCGAGGTTCTGCCCTCGGGGGACATGAGCGGGCTCATGTTCCTCGGCTCGCTGATTCTATTGAATGCGGTCCTGTCGTCGGCGAAGTAGACCCATGGCGTGGTGCCGAAGACACTTTCCTGGTCGAGCGTCACGAGGAGAAACCGTGTGGAGATGTAAACCAGGCCGGGGTCGGGCAGATCCAGCATTCTGCAGAGTTCCGTCAGGGAGATGCTGGAAAACACTAAGTCGAAGCGGTATTCCGAGGATGGGGTGGAGACCCTCATTCCGCCGCCGTCCCGGGACAGCCCGGTCACGGGTTCGCCCGCATGCAGCGTGAACCTCGGGTCCGAGAGGCATGGCGACAGCAGGGCGTCGATGACGGTTCCGCTGCCGTGGTCGGGATAGACGCATCTCGAGTTGAGGAACGGGTCCTCCCCGGCCTCCATAGACTTCGGCTTCATGCCCAGGAAGGTGCGCTTGAACAGGTCCCAGAGGGTGAAGACACCGATCCTCTGCCTGCCGAAATCCGCCGAGATCATCGAGCCCGGCACGCCCCAGGTCTTCTCCGTGAAGGGGCCGAAGTAGATGTCGTACAGCTTCCTGCCGAACCTGTTGCGTATGAAGTCCTCGAAACTGTCGTCCCGCCACTCCCTGAAGAGCGACTCGATCCTGCTCCAGACGAAGCTCGCGGCGCATGCCGC
>LKHC01000095.1 GCA_001618605.1 Candidatus Fermentibacter danicus | reverse complement strand
AGGTCCGGGTCGACGCACTCGTGCAGCAGGAAATAGGCGGCCGAGACACCCGAGATGCCTCCCCCCGCGACCGCCACCCTCACGTCGATCTGCCTCCACCGAGAAGCCCCGCTCTTGCGGCCTTCAATCCCTCCCAGGCCCTCCCCCAGTCGTTGGAGAAGAGGTATCCCGCCCCAAGGGCGAGCCCTGCAAGGGTCTGCGGGATGAACTGCAGAAGGTGGATGGCGATGGGCGCCGCGGCATAGTCGCGCAGATCATGGCCCATCAGAGCCAGGCTGCCCGCCACCGCGGCGTGGTACGTACCGATGAAGCCCGGAGCGGACGGGATCAGGACGGAGAAGTACACGAAGACGGTCGTGGCGATCACTCCGAGGAATGGCACGGAGGGCAGGAACATCCTCAGGCCGCAGTAGGAGGTGGACAGGGTGAGCGCCCAGAGGGCCAGGGTCGAGGCCAGCAGGGCGTTCCTGCCGTTTTCTCCGTACATGGTCTTCAGGTGTCCGGAGATCCTTTCGAACAGTACGAGCGGCGCAGAGTGACGGATGCGTGCCGGGAGCCTTCCGGGCAGCTTCATGGCGAGAAGGGCGAGCGCCGGAATCGCGGCGAGCAGCACGGCTGCCAGGACCATCCCCCGGCGCGAGGCCAGAAAGACGCCGAAGACGAGGACGATGGCTCCAAGGAGGACCAGGTCGAGGATGGACTCGGCGAGTATCGAGGCGGCCGACCTGGAGTACGGTATCCCGGCCCTGTCCCGGACGAACTGCGCACGCACGGCGTCCCCCATGCGAAGAGGCAGGAGATTGTTGCCGGCCTTGGATATGAACAGACCTCTGATCGCCGTCCCGGGAGAGCGGGTCCCGATCAGCAGCGACCAGCGAAGCCCCCTGAGCACCGGCTCGACGAATGAGAGGAGGACATACAGGACCGTCCAAGCGGGATCGGCCTGGCCGAGACCGGTGACGAGGGCGCCGGGATCCACCCGTCTGTAGACGATCAGCAGCAGCCCGGCCGACACGGCGACCGGCAGCAGGACACCAAGCATTCTGGCGCGTCGGTTCATGTCCTCCATCCCGCATTCACCGTGCCGAAGCCCGTTCAAAGCTAACGCATGAGGCCGGAACGGGGCAAACTGGCGATTCAGACGGCTGTTCGCGATCTTCCCGGAGCGGAGGTGCACATGAAATTCGAGGTCTTCGACGATACCGGAGCGGGATGGGAGAAGGCCTGGGCGGCTCTTCCTCCCCGCTCGAGGGATGCCTTCGCCGACCCGGCGTACTACCGCGCATTCGCAGCCACGGAGCAGGGCGCCCTGCCGGAATGCGCCGTTCTCCGCGACGGCAGAGGCATCCTGCTATATCCCTATTTCAGAAGGATGCTGTCGGAGATCGACTGGCTCCACGCCCCGGAGGGCTCATGCGACATCATGACCGCCTACGGCTACGGCGGGATCTACGGAGACACCGGCAGGGACGACCTGCTCGACGACTTCATTGTCCTCTTCGGCGAACACTGTGCAAGGACCGGCGTCGTGGCCGAACTGATCCGACTGAATCCCCTTCTGGGATCGGAGAGCGCCCTTTCGCGCCACTACGAGCTGCGGACCGGCAACAGGCAGGTGGTCGTCGACCTGCGGAGGTCGGACGACGAGATCTGGCGGGGCTACAGGCACAACAACAGGAAGAACGTGAACAAGGCGCTTCGCTCGGGTGTCGAGGTCATCCAGGAGGAACCGCTGGGGCCGCACTTCGGGGATTTCCTGTCGATCTACGCCTCGACCATGGACCGCAGGGGCGCGGACAGGGGCTTCCACTTTCCGGACGAATTCTACCGTACTCTCGCCGGCGGACTCGGAGACGGCTGCAGGGTGTTCTACGCCCTGGCCGGCGGAACGACGGTGTCCGCCGAGATGGTGCTGGCCTCGGCGACCGCCGTCTACTCGTTCCTCGGCGGTACCCGCGAGGAGTTCTTCGAGCTCAGGCCCAACAACCTGCTCAAGCACCGGATAGTTCTCTGGGCCAGGGACGCCGGCTACGAGAGCTTCCTGCTGGGCGGAGGCCCGGGAGGGGAGGACGGAATCTTCGATTACAAGAAGTCCTTCGCTCCTGAGGGCATCCTGGACTTCCACCTGGCCTGCAGAGTGCACGATGAATCCCTCTACGGCACGCTCGTCGAAAGGTGCATGGAGCGCCCCCGGACCGCAGTGCCCGGGGCGGAGCGATACTTCCTGAGATGGAGATACGGCGGCTGATTCTGTCCCGGACCTACAGAGTCAATCCATCTCCAGCCGGGCTGCCTCTCCGAGCGTGAACAGTTCGTCGGTACGCTTCTTCAGGAATCTGGCGGGAGAACCGACATAGATGCCGCCGGGTGGAAGGCTGGCAGTGACCAGGCTGAATGCTCCTACGGCGGAACCTTTTCCTATGGTGACCCCGGGGAGGACGACGGAACAGGTACCGACTATCGAGTGAGCGCCCAGGGTCACCCTGCCCGACACTACGTTCCGGAATCTCTCGGGCACGCATGGATTGGTCAGGTAGTCGCCCGAGTAGTCATCCGACCCGCCGTAGACTGTCACCCTGGCGGCGAGTGTCGTGAAGTCCTCCATCTCGAAACCCGATGTTGCCTCGATAAATCCCATGGCTCCGATGTAGCAGTGCGAGCCGATCCTCACCCAGCCGTCCCGGCAGGCGGAGATCACGCAGAAGTCGTCGATTCTCACGTGGCTGCCGATCTCGATGCGTTCGGGATTGTAGATGGAGGTCTTCCGGCTGATCTTCACGTCGTGGCCGAAGGACTTCAGCCCCAGTCCGCCCAGTTCCTCTTCGGAGTAGAAGGAATTCATGCGGCTGCTCCCTCGAAAACGGCCCGCCTGCCGGAATCCGCGGACATGGCATATGCGTCCGGAATCTCCTGGATCACATCATCATGCCTTGGTCGCCGGGAGGAGCCATCAGCAGCGCGGCCACGGCGGCCATGTCTTCCGTCGTGTACCTCTGATCGACGGGGAGGGCTAGCAGCGTCCTGCCCAGGTCCTCTACCCCCTCGGGCAGGTCCGGCCAGTAGTGCGGGACGAAGACTCCCTTGGAAATCAGGTTGCGCCTGAAGAAGTTGAAGCTGTCGGGCTCCACGGGGAACGGGAAGCAGAGGGGCACGCCCGGACATGGCGGCGGGCCGTCGGGAAGAGCCGCCGACAGGGCTTCGTAGTTCGCGCGCCGAGCCGCACAGGCGGAATCGTGATCGAAGGCGTCGAACAGCGTGGATGCCAGGTCGGACATCCGATAGGGGCCCAGGGGCATTTCGCGCTCGAGACGCCGGAACGAGTCGAGAGCGTCGCCGTGGGGATACTCCAGCCTGATCCCGTGGCAGGACATCCTGTCGCCGAATACGGTCTGATCGACCTTCAGCAGGGGGACGGGCGGCTCCTTCAGGCGGCTTCCGCCGCCTACGACCAGTATCCCACCGTCGGGAACCCCGAGAAACTTCCTGGGCGAATAGACGGCGGCGAACCTCGGGGGGCACGGGGCGTAGAGGGCCTGCGCATAGTCCAGAAGCACCCTGCAGCCCGATATGTCCATCATCTCCTCGAGTGCGTCGAGGTCCGGCATATAGACGCCGAAGTACGCAGGAACGATCAGCAGCGTACCCTGCTTCGCCGTGTAGGAGAGGTTGAGCCAGTCCGTCCTGAAGCCCGGGTTCACCTTGTAGGTCCGCCATGCGGCTCCCGCATTCTCCACCGCCTTGTACACCACCGGGCAGATGTAGCCCGGCATCAGCACGTCCGCTATCCCGTTGGCTCTTATCAGCTCCGCTATCGCGCTGCGGCCGTCGTAGAACCTCCGGCCGTCGGCGAGGTGCGCCACGGCGCCCCCGGCCGGCGGCTCGGCCCGGGGGAGATCTATCGGGAAGAAACCGCCGTAGGTCTTGCCGGATCCTGGAACCTCAGGCATGTCCACCCTCCTTCAATGCGGCACGGACTTCACCGGCACGGACCCCCGCAAGCCGGATCGAGTCCCCGATCATCCGCGCCATGGCAGGGGTGACCGCCTCCCCGGTAGGGAGGCACATCACCATCTCAGAGAGCCTGTCCGTCACGGGCAGTTCACGACCCGATCCGGGGAATGTCCTGCAGTATGGTTCGTGCCTGTGGCAGCCCGGATAGAAGTATTTCCTCGCCAGGACGTTCTCCGCTTCCAGCACCTCCACGAGACTGTCTCTGGAGAGACCGAACGACTCCTCGTCCACGGTCGCAACGACATACTGCCAGTTCCGGGCGGAGAGCGCGGGGGAGGGAGTGCGGCAGGCGATTCCCGGGATTCCCTCCAGCGCCTCCAGGTAGGCCTCGAAGTTGATCCTGTTGATTTCCGCGAGACGGTCCACCTGCTCGAGCATGGCGAGGCCCATGGCAGCGCATATCTCCGTCATCTTGCCGTTGATGCCGATGTAGTCCACCCTGTCCTTCTCGCGGCCTGCGAACCCGAAGTTCATCATCAGCCTGATCTTCTCCGCGAGGTCGTCGTCGTCCGTGACAATCGCCCCGCCCTCGAACGTGCTGAAGAACTTGGTGGCGTGGAAGCTGAGGATCGACATCGAACCCAGGCTGCATACGGACATGCCGTCCGTCTCGTTCATGAAGGCATGGGCGGCGTCATATACCACGCCGAGCCCGTGACGCCCGGCTGTTTCCGCTATCGAGCGGTGATCGCAGGGGTTCCCGAACACATGGACCCCCACTATGCCGGTCGTTCTGTCCGTTATCAGCTCCTCGACGCAGGATGGATCGAGGGTGAAGTCCGATTCGCGGATGTCGCAGAACACGGGTTTGATGCGCTGCCACTCGAGGGCGTGGGCCGTCGCCACGAAAGTGAAGGCGGGCACTATCACCTCTCCGTGGAAACCTGCGGCCCTGTAGGCGAGTTCGAGGGCTACGGTGCCGTTGCATATCGGGATGCAGTGCTTCACCCTCAGCCTCTCCTCGAGGCGTGCCTGAAGAATCTTCACGAGCGGGCCGTAGTTCGTGAACCACCGGTTCGAGAACATCGTATCGACCAGCTTGTCGAAGTGCCTGCGGTCGGGCAGGTTCGGCCGGCCGACGTGCATCGGCTCGTCGAAGAGGGGTTTTCCGCCCAGTATCGCAAGCGTCCGGCTCAAACGCAGCCTCCCTCCGATCATCCGCGATCTCCGCGGAATGAGCGGGAATATCCTTGTCTGCCGAAGGAATACGCAATAGCGGCCCATCCGACAACTCCACGAGAGCCGGAGTCGCCCCCTTCGATCCGATCACCCCGGCCCGCCCCGAGCAGGACTGCGCTGCAGGCTCCCGCCTCCTGCAAAACACGTCTCTCCCTCCTGAACCGGTTCCACACAGACCGATGATATGGATGTCACTCCGGCGGAGGAGGCCGGCTCGAGTCCGTCATCCCCTGCAGAGGCCGGTTGAGAACCAATCCCGATAAAAGAGAAAGGAAGGAAGCCTCGGTCCGTCACCCGGCTTGCATTCTGCTAGCCGGTCTTCCAGGCAGGCCTACGGCGCAGTCGATTGGCTCTGATCCGTTTCGACGGGCATGCCGTCAGGCTTGGATGTACCGGGAATCATTGCTGCAATGGTACGCATCTTGCTTAGAAAGACAGTGACTGGTTCTGAAACCCGGAGATTCCGATGGAGCTGATCGACTGGAACGGCAGGACAGTAGCGGCGGAGCGCAGTAGATCCGGAGTTACGGCGCTGCTGGACGTGTCGGACAACCTCATTGCAGTTCCCTCCGGGAGTGGCGACCTGCCGAACGAGGTTCGGAACCGCATCGCAATGTCTGACCGAGACGACGGCTTCGATTCTGACGAGATGGCCAGGCTATCCGCAGGACTGGGCTTCTACAGCGACATGCAGTCGCTCCGATGCGTCGATCCCGCCACGTGGTCGGTGTTCGGCACCGTCGCGGCTTCCGGGGCGAGGGAGAGAGCCTTCTGGGTTCAGGAGCTGCTTGGGAGGATCGGCCTCTCCTACAACCCTTCCGAACCTGTGGAAGTGTCCCTGTGGAAGACCCTGGGGCGTGTGGGAGACGTGGAAGGCACTCTCGAAACCGATGCCTCCGTCATCACGAGAGATGCTGCGGTCTTCTTCGAGGCTTCCTGGTTCGACCCGGACAATTCCGGAGCTTCAGGCGGGGATGTCAGGGCTAAGCTGAGATTCCTGTCCAGCCTCTCCGGAGGGCGCATGTCGAAAGAGGAGGACCGGCTCGTTCTGGTGCAGCTCCGTCTGCACGGAGACTCACCATTGCGCCCGGGGAAATACGACGGCGTGGAACTCAGGCACATGTCCTGGCAGTACCTGGTCTCGCTCGGCAGTCATCCTCTCTACGACGAGGTCAATCGCTACTACGACTGGAAGCTCGGCCTGCTGGGATAATGACCTGATGCTCCCGGGGATGTGCATCGGGGGCCTTATTGCATTGCGATCCATGCGCCCTCCCCGGAGTGGATTGATGCCGCACGCAGGATGGAGCATGGAGCGCGTCCGGCGGCGGAATCAGAAACGCATCACGGGCGATCCCGTCAGGAAGGCCCGGCTGCCTCAGAGCGGCGCCGGCCTGCCTATGGTCTGTGCGAGGATCAGATGCTGCTCCGGACGGAGTCCGAGCGCCTCCCTGAGAGCCGCCTTGTCCATGCCGGCCCGCACGACGGCCGCAAGCCCGTTCACCGCGCAGTACAGGTAGACGTTCTGGCAGATGAAACCCGCATCGCAGGCGGCGAAGAACAGTCTTTCGTCGTCGCCGACTTCCCGCCCTCTGAATCCCATCCTGGAGAAGTCGGCGACCAGCACCAGGTTCACCGGCGCCTCCGCGACGAACGGCTGCATCCCGGTCAGCGCCCGGATGTCGGTCGAGCCCGTCATCCTGAGTGTGTTCGCGGCAGGATCGTAGAGGTAGGTTCCCTCGGCCGTCGCGACGTAGATGTCCATCTCCTGATGGTTCAGCGCAGAGGGTGCGGTACGGCCGCCGGTCTCCGGCCGGTTTATGCCGAAGGCCGCCCACAGAAGGTCCGACATCTCCCGGGTGGACAGCGTATCCGGAAGGAAGGATCGGCAGGAGGAACGGCCCTGCAGGGCCTCCATGAGAGTACCGGGGTTTTCCATCATCGGCTCCATGAGTTGGATGTCTCCCGCTCCCGCATACGCGGAGGCGATTATCGCGGCGAACGCCGCAGCCATCGGTTTCCTGAAGTTCATTGACAACTGCTCCTCCGAGGTTCGGGCATCCGTGCGGTTCATACCGGTTACGGCCGGAGCGCCGGAATCCTGCGACCGCTCAGGCCGTTCCACGACGGCCTTTTCGATCTATACACCCCGAACCCGTCTGCGGACAGGGTAATGGTGGGAGCGATCACGCGGGCCGGCGTTCCGACGACGCCCGGCCCGCGCAGGCGCTAAACGGACTTCAGCCAGTCGGCGAGTTCGATGTCGGCGGAAGGATCGGGCGGTTTCGGGACACCCCGGCCGGCCAGCCACTTCAACGCCTTCCCGGCGATGAGCGCCCACTCGTCGGCTCTTCCGGCGAAGTCCCTGTGGAGCAGGAACAGAGCCAGCAGCGTCGCCAGAACCTCGTCCTCCCGCAGGCATTCCGGAATCCCCGCCTTCAATGCCTCGAGGTCGTCCACCCCGGCGAGGGCCGCCAGATCCCCGCCGAGCTTCCATGATCCATCCGCGAGCTGCAGGCCTACCAGTTCCATGAAGTGGTCGGGGCCGGCCGAAGGCTTCGACTCCGGAACCTGGTCGTATCCTCCGTCGTCGAAGGCGACTGTACTCATCGCAGGCATTGCACTGCGGCATTCTGCGGACTTCTTCCCGACGGGCTTCAGGAGTACTCCGCGACTCATTGCAAACAGAGGAACGATACCGGGGATTCTGAAGCCGGAAGAGGTACCGCCCCAGCCCCTGGTCAGGGCGACGGGAACTCTTCGCAGGCCGACTTCGCCCTTTCCGTCCTCCCCCTCGCGCTCCTCAACCGCCACGTAGCTGGTCATGGAGGAGACCAGGCCGTACTCGAGGGCGGTGGAGAGGATGAGCGATTCCACGGTCTTCCTCTTCCTGGCCGTCTGGGCGGAGCCGCCGGACAGGCCGTTCATCTCTATCGAGGAGATGTACTCACGGGCGAGCAGCAGGGCGATGGTGCGGTCATCGGCGACCTCCAACGCAGCGTCGACGGGGCACTCGGCGATCGTCGATCCGTCGGCCCCGACGATTTTTACAACGGTACTCTCCAGCCGCGGAATCCGGCAGAGGACGTCGATCTCGTCTCCGGTGCAGAAGGCGGGCAGCTCTTCGGGCACCGCCAGGGTCGGTTCGAGCCCGCCCCAGTCGAGCCTGGCGTCCGTGGAGAAGGGAGCCGAGAGCCTGGCCATCTGGCGCATCACCTTGGGCTCGATCCGCTCGCCGGGGAGGATGAACTCCGCCGTGCCGCCCGTCGCCTTCGCGACCCCTCTCACGAGAGTGCCGCTGGCTCCACGGCCTATGCCGAAGGTGAACACTCTCGCCTTACTTCCATTCCTGCGAGCGAGTTCGATCACGTCTGCCTCGTTCCCCACCTCCCCGTCGGTCAGGAGAAGGACTTCGAGCATCCTCTCCTCCGCAGCCTTATCCAGAACCGCCTTCAACGGCGTGAGAATCTCGGTTCCGCCGAGGTCGGCATTCCATCCGGCGGCAACGGCGACGGCCCTGTCGAGATTCTCCTGGTTGTACGGAACGGGGGACGGGAACATCTCCTCCATCCCGGAGCCGAACCCGACGACATTGAACCTGTCGCCTTCCTCGAGCGACTTCAGGCAGAGCAGGAGGGCGGACCTGGCCTCCTCGAAGCTCTCGCCCGACATCGATCCGGACCTGTCCACGATGAAGACGACGTCCCTCGGCTCCTTCGCGGCTGCAGGCAGGACGGGCCTGAACCTCAGCATCATCGCGAGGGCCGAGCCGTCGCGGCAGACCGCCGCCCCGGCCTTCCCGGGCTCGGCGAGCTCTACCTCGAGGACGAAGTCCTGATCGAGCTGGGGTTCGCGCACCGCCAGACCGACCTGCGCTTTTTCGCCCTGGATCGACACTCTGATCGGGAACGACGGACAGGAGACCGTCCGGATGGCGGAACCGGCAACGATGTCGACCGCCAGCGAAAGCCCGTATGGCACACCGCCCACCGCAACGGGTGGAAGAATCGCATCCAGCTCGGCCGGATCCATCCCGGCCGCCTTCTCGGGCGGGATGTAGCGCGGTGAGATCGTGGTGGGGACACGGAGCCGGAACCCCTTGTCGAAGCGCTCGGTACGGCCCGTGTAAGTGATTCGGACGACGGCCTCCTCGCCGGGAAGCAGACGGCCGACGGAGACGGAGAAGATGTCGGGGCGGTTCTGATCGAGGAGAAATGCCGAATCGCCCTTCTTCATGGCCTCGTCGTAGATTTCGAACGCCTTCTCCCGCTCCTCGACACGCCCTTTTATTCTGCGGGCTCCGATCTCGACCTCGAAGCCGCAGACGGAGCTGTTCTCCTCGAGAGGGAAGCTGTAGAGGGCCTCGATCGGCGATTGCTCGTCGTTCCTGAACCTCTGGGAAACGGTGGTTAGAACCGCCGCTCCGCGGATTCCGATGTCGATGGAAACTCCCTTGAGCGGGACGGGCTCCCCCCCGGAGGACACCAACCCGTATCCGCTTCCCTTCGGATTATTCCTACTCTTCCTGCTCATCGCTGCATTCTCCCTCTTCATCGGGGATGGAATCCTCTGACTGCCCGAGAATGCCGGAGATCATCGAGAGAACACCGCCGGGCGGAACGGCATGGTCCTCCTCCACCAGCAGGGAGTATCCCTCCGACAATCTCACCACCCTCAGAACTCCGGTCTGGAAATGAACGGCGTCGGATGAAGCGGTTGGAACCGGCGGGGCGTAAGCCGCCTTCGACTGTCTTCGCCTTGCCTGGAGGATCGCATCGAGGTGCGCACGCGTGTAGTAGCTTCCCCTGCCGGCGCCCAGGGGAGGCGGGATGAGCCTGGTCTGGACATAGAATCTGACAGTGCGCCGACTGACGCCTGCAAGCTCTGAAAGCTCTGCTATGCTGTATCTTTCGTGATCTGCTTCATTTATCATGACAGTATCATGACATCATACTGTCATGTTGTCAACGGCCGAATCCGCTTCACCTGCTCAGGATCGTCGTCCGGGCAGCGCTCTTCAGATTACCGTCGGGGCGAGTCCGGGATTACCGGCCGGCTCCTGCCAGCAGCGCCTCTTCCATGGGCCGCGACGAGGCGTCCTTTGCGCGGGATGCGCTCCCGGTCTGAACCCGTGTATCGAACATGGCGATGTAGTTCTTGTCCCAGTCGTACTTTTCGAGCACCCGCAGGCGCGCCCTGTGACGCATCTCGCTGTACTCCGGATAGTTGAGCCTCTTCATGTCGAGAACGCGGACGACAGCCTCCGCCCAGGAGGTCGGTTCCGAATCCGGGATGACGAATCCCGTCACGGCGTCGTCGATGATCTCGGCCGGTCCTCCGGTTCGGGACACGAGACAGGGCAGCCCGCAGGCCTGCGCTTCCAGAACGGTCATTCCGAACGTGTCCGTCTCGCTGGGAAAGACCAGAAGATCGGCAAAAGTATAGAGGGCGGGCAGCGTCTCGTTCTTCATCCTGCCGAGGAATCTGACCCTGTCCAGCCCTTTCGCCGCCGCCTCGAGATCGGGGAGATACGGGCCGTCGCCGGCAAGAAGCAGGTTCGCGTCCGGGAAACGCCCGACGATCATCCTGTATGCCGACAGAACCAGGTCGAGGTTCTTCTCCCTGGATATCCTGCCTGTGTAAAGAAGGACGGGACCGTTGGTCACGCCGAAACGGCCGGCAAGGCTGCTCCTCGGCTCCATGACTGGCGCGAACACCCGCGTGTCTATCCCCCGGTCGAATCTCGACACCTTGCGGAGCTGATATCCACGGGCGGTCAGCAGGGAGATGTACCGGTCGGTGGGAACCCTGACCTCGTCGCAGCACCCGTAGAACCACTTTGTGTACTCCTCGATGAGGGCCGTAACCGTCTTGTCCGACATGATCCTGCTCGCCTGCATGGAATAGTCGGTATGGAAGAACCCGGTACATCTGAGACTCATGAGCTTCGCGATCAGGATGCCGACGAGGCCGACGGGACCGTGGGTGGAGACGTAGATTTCGTCGGGCTCGAGGGCGGCCACTCTGTCGAGGGATCTCAGTACGGACGGGACTTTCAGCGTGTACCTGTCGTATCCCGGCAGTTCGAAGGACGCCACCGCAGGGAGATCGATAACCCTGTCCGCGGGGACTCCTTCCGGAATCTGCCCGTCCAGCGATACGACGAAGAGGATGTCCGGCCCTTCCCCACCGGGGCGGCCGGCAAGCGAGGCGATCCTCCCGAGGGTCACGGAGACCCCGTTCAGATCGGAGAACGTGTCGGTGAACCAGAGAATCCTCTTTCGCCGGGAGGGCGCTCCAGGCTCGGAGGGAAGTTCGACTCTCATCGACTCCAGGAGCCCGCGGTTGGAGAACATCTCCCGTATGGCGGTGAAGAAGGGCAGATACAGGAATACCCCCGGGAACGCGGCCGAGACGCTCGAGGCGAAACCCGCGAGATCGCCTTCCGCGATGTCTCTCTTGAACGAGTTCACCAGGATGCCGAGGAACTCGTCGGACAGATCCGTGAGCGACTTGTAGACCAGATCCAGCCTGCCGTCTATCCCGATCTCCTCTCTGCTGTTCAGATCGTCGATAAGACCGTTCAACAGGCTGTATATCCTGGCCTTCCCCCCCTTGGTCGCGGATTGCTTCTTCAGGAAGAGCTTGTCTCTGATCCTGAGGTTCTTCCTCTCGAAGACCAGGTCGGACAGAGCGGACAGGAATCCCCTGGATTCGCCCCTCTTCTGCCTGGCGTAGTCGCAGGCTATCCTGTAGACGGAGAAGACGAGCGACTTGTAATCGTTGCTCCTGCCGCCCGGGGCAGTCCTCCTGCAGCGTATCGCCTCCAGGAACTCGGCGGGAGAGGAGGCCTCGGCGACGGTGAAAGTCCTCCCTACGTACAATCCCGCGTGATCGTCCGAACCTCCGGTCTGGCCCTTGAACCATCGGTTGGTACCTGCGGCCTCCAGCCCGTGCCTCCGCTCGAGTTCCTCTATCCATTTCTCCGAAAGGCCCGAGAGAACGGTTCTCCAGGCGTTGTTGCCCGCCGCGTTGCGACCGCCGTTGATCCCCTCGAACACGTCGAAGAGCAGGAGGAGCCTTTCGAGGTGTCTGATCCCGAGTATCCCGTTCACCGAATAGGTCGCGTGGGCCACCGAGTGGGGCAGGCCGAGTTCTCTGATCCTGTCGGAGAATTTGAATATGTCCTGCCGGAGTACGTTCAGTTCCTCGAACTGTTCGGCGGTCAGACCGTAAACGAGAACATGCACCTTGCAGCCGTCCTCGGGGAAGTAGGTCGTGAACTCGACGCCTGTGAACGTGTCCAGAGGATGGTTCCTGCAGAGCGACAGTATTCCGTCGATGCGGTTGTGATCGGTGATCGTAACGAAGTCCATTCCGCGTTCCCTGGCAAGCCTGTAGATCGTTTCAGGATCGGTATAGGACTCGCGGGCTCCCAGCTTCTGGAGAAACCAGTCCGAGGGATGTTCCGAGTACACTGAATGGACATGTAGATCTGCTCTTGCCATTTCCCACCGTTTCTGCCGGCGTTCCGTCGGCCTGGATAGATCGTCCGATCTGGCGGGAATAAGGCAGGATCCTGTTAGGGAGTGATGAAGATTCCTGAACGGCTTCCTCAGCTCTTCACGGGCGCGGATGTCCGGGAGATCGTTCCCGTGAGCGGTGCAGGCAGCCTTTCCTGCGCCATCTCCTCTCTGCACGGGAAACTCTTCGAGCCGGCTTCAGCCGCTGAAGCGCACCATCCAGAACTTTGCCTGCTTCGAGGGGTGCAGCCTGAGCCACACGTCGTCGGGCAGATAGACGTCGACATTGCAGTACTTGCAGGGGATGAGCCTCTCGGATTCCGTCGTAATGAGCAGCCCCGCCCCGCACTGCGGGCATGAGAGCGCCACGGGCTTGATGCCGGCATCCACGTCGTTTTCATCCCGGCGCACCTCGCGCTCGGCGAAGAAGGTCTGCTTCGCCTGGGGAACGACTTCGCCCAGCCAGGACGGAGCCGGATAGGTCTCCGCCTTCCTGCCGCATTTTCTGCAGACCATCCTGCGATCCGCACCGTCCTCGACCGAGAGCAGATCCCAGTTCTCCTCGCAGGTCGGGCAGGCTGGATCGGGAGGAGGGAGTCTGACGGTTGAGTATTTGATGGTCAGCCCTCCGCTGATGATTGTGCCCTCGTCGCCCTCGCCCGGGCTGGTCCTGCCGTAATTCCCTATGTAGCTTCCCAATATCGACTTCCATATATCGGGCGGTATGTCCAGCGTCTTCCGGCAGGAAGGGCAGATCGGGCCTGCAAGCGGGCCGTTCACAACGACCGGTTTACCACAGCTCGTGCATGTCGCTATCACCTTGAAGATCCCGTATCTGTCCTTTTTCATCGAATCTCCTCCGATCTCCGGTTCGTCAATGGCGGGTCCAATATCATACCCGTCTCCTTCTGCTGCGTGTACCGGCGCCGTCTCCGCTCCTCCCACGGCATTGCACGGCTTCTCAGACTGGCGGCGCCCCGCAGAGTGGATCGCACCGGAAGCGGGCGGCTCCGCCATCAGCCGTGGAAACCAGGAAGGCATCCGTGAAACCGGTCGACCCGGAAGCCGGCCTCCGGTTCGTGAACGCGGCTGGCATTTCGCCTGTCGGCATATGATATCTCCAACAGAATAAACAGGATCGACAGTCCTTCATCGTCCATGTCCATCCCCTCGATGTCTATCCCGCCTGACCTCCCGTTCACGCGCTTCTGACGAAAACATAGAAAGTATTGAGCACTGAGGAGTTCAGTGTCTATTGAATGAGAGCAGCCTGGCTGTCGAGACGCGATAACGAAGAAACAGTGAGTATTAAGACATGGCAATGTCAATGCTTGGTTTTGGTTGACATCCGCGTACAAGGCGGGTTGAGGGAGGATCGTCATGTGGCTGATGACCTGTTTCGGTTGCTTCAGCGTAGTGCGGAAGCCTGGAGATGTCGAGGAAGGCATGCTGACCGTCTGCGGTCGAGTGCGGGCCGACCTCGAGGCTCTCAGGAAAACCTACCTTAAGAACGCCGGCCCGGTCATCGACATGGAGCGGGCGGACTGCAGATACAGGATGAGGGTTCCAGACAGGGACTTCGGCGAAGCCCTGTCAAGGATCGTGGATGAGATCGACTACAGCGACTTCAAGTCCGCTGTCGATACACGGCAGGGATGGGCAAGGCACGACATCTACGAACAGGTCGCGTGCGTGCTCAGGCAGCTCTACTGCTGCGACCAGCAGGAAAAGCAGGTGGAGAGAACCCCGGTCTGACCCTCGGGCAGGCGATGCGGGCCGGATGAGATCGGTGATCGAGACGGGGCCCGCCCTCCGAAGAAAGACGGACCCCCTGGTCTGGTTTTACCTGAACAGCTTTTCCAGTCCGCTGAAGAGGCTCCGGCTCCGGGTGAGCCTCTCCTCGTTTCCTATCACGCAGTAGAGGTTCCTGTCGAGAGCGTCGCGGATCACATCCGCAATCCGCCTCACATCATCCACCCCCGTCGCCAGCACCTCGTCCCTCACCCTCTGAACGTCTGCGAAAGTCACTCCCATCAGCCAGTGCTCAGTTGCGACGGCGCCCTTCATGGCCTGAGTCAGCGGCCTGTCCAGTTTGGCTATGGTTCCGAGGATGGCCTTGGTGAGTTCGTCTTCGCCGGGATCGAGTGAACGCAGGAAATCGGGCAGCCCGTCGTAGGCCTCGAGAGTGCTTTCCAGATTGGGATCCCTGAAGGAGCCCATGTAGAACCTGCCGTCGCGCTCGAAGCCTATGAACGCGCCGTATGCCCCGCCCTGCACGCGGATCCTGTTCCAGAGATAGTCGAGACGGGCTATCGTTGCGACGACCTCCATGGCGCCGCAGTATTCATGCCCCAGCATGCTGAGATCGTATCCCTTCGCCACATACTGAACGCTCCCGGAATTCGTGAATCCCTCGTTGGGGGCGTGTTCGGTAGAAAGGGGCCGCATCGCCGCCCTGTCGGCCACGGATACCGGGAGACCTTCGAGCAGGCCGGGCAGCAGTTTCTCCGCCTCATGCAAGTCCTCTCCAGGGGCGGTCACGCTTAGCGTGAGCCGGTTCCGGCGGAAGACGGCCGCGGCCGTCCGCGCCAGCCCGTCCATGATCTCCCCGGCCTTCGAGTCGAAGTTGTCGGCCATTTCCGCGATCGCCCGGTACTGGGATATCCCGCGGGTCAGCTCCATGTATCTGCCTGCGTCGGAGATGTGGGAGAAGAGCCTGCGGTTCGCCATTACGTGCGGACTCAGGTTCAGCTCCATCTCCATCCTGGACTTCGTCTCCTGAACGATCTCGCCCAGGCGTGCCCTGTTGCCGTAGACGGTCCGGACGAGAACCTCGCCCAGCAGGTCCACGAGTTCGGGCAGCTTCCGCACCAGGGCCTTGGATTTGACCGTCAGGGTGGGCACGAGCGCCCCGGTGCGGAGATTACGGCGCGCCTGGACCTCCAGCTCGATTCCGCCGGTATGCAGGTTCAGCTCCCGGGAGAGATCGCCGTAGCTGAAGCGTTCGGTGTCGATTCTGGAGACGACGTCCGTCAGCAGGGCGAGGTAGGGCAGATCCTCCTCCGGAACCGAGCCGCTGTCGAAGTACAGGTCGATGTAGGCGATCCCCTTGGTGAACAGGTCGTGCGCGAGCATCGTAACCTCGCCCACGCGGATCTCCCTCAGAGGCAACTCCTCCGCCTTCCTGCCTATGTCCTCCCGTGTGAGCGACGGGATCTTCGCGAGATCCTCGGGGGAATCCGGCTCCGCCTGTCTCCTCTTCAGCTCTGTGGTCTGCTCCACCAGATCGAGGATCTCGGTATCGGAGAGGCCCGCCTTGAACTCGTCGAGCCTGCGGCGGAGTTCCGCATTCCTGGCCTCGGACAAACCCGGCCTGGGCCGGACGACTACGGTTGCCCTGTGGGTGTTGCCGACCAGCCGATCCTCGATGAGTCGCTCGAAATACCCCTCGGCCATGCTCTTCCGGAGGCTGTCGAAAATCCTTCCGTACTCGAGCGGAGCGAAGGGCAAACCCCCGTGGATCATGCTCTGCAGGGCGATGGAAACGGGCTCCAGCCCGTCCGGATAGCCTCCTGAATCCGCCTCCCGCTTGCTGAACTCGATCGCGTTGACCGAGGCCTCGAGGAGCTTCGGGGCGATGCCCTTTTGCGCGAGGTCCGAGAGGGTGTCGAGCATCAGCTTCTCGAAGGCGGCCTTGTTCCCTGTCTCCGCGTTCTTCGCCACCACGCCGAACGGGGCCTGTAGAAGACTGCCGTTGTAATAAGAGAACACGTCCTTGCCGATGCCCGACTCCACTATCGCTTTCCGCAGCGGAGCGGCCGGGGTGTCCGTCAGCATGTGCCCCAGTATCTCGAAGGCCATCGACTCGACGGGATCGAGAACCGATGAGACGGCCCAGTTGAGGCTCAGGTAGGTCTTGCCGTCCTCGGACTCCCCGGGGGAGAGGGGATATTCGTACTCGACATCCTTGGGCTGCGCGAAGGTCTCCTGCATTCCGAGGGCGGAATCCACGTCCCTGCGGTCGAATGCCGAGAGGTACTCCCGGTCGATGAACTCCAGCTCGGACATCGTATCGCCGTCCCCGTACAGGACGATGACGCTGTTCGAGGGATGGTAGAAGCGCCTGTGGAAGGCGGTGAACCGCTCCTGAGTCAGCTCCGGGATCGCGTCGGGGTCTCCGCCCGAGTCCGTTCCGTAGGCGGTGTCCGGGAACAGGGACTGCCTGATCCTCCGGTACAGCAGGGCTTCGGGCGTCGAGTACGCACCGCGCATCTCGTTGTAAACGACGCCCTTGTAGCTAATCTCGCCCCCGGGTTCGTCGATCTCGTGATGCCAGCCCTCCTGCATCAGAATCCTTGGATCGTCGAGCAGCCTGGGGTACAGAACCGCATCGAGATAGACGTCCATGAGGTTCCGGAAGTCCTTCGCGTTCCTGCTGGCGACCGGATAGACCGTACAGTCGGGGGAGGTGAAGGCGTTGAGAAAAGTCTTGAGTGAGCCCTTCAGCAGCTCGACGAAGGGCTCCTTCGAGGGGAACTTCCGCGAGCCGCAGAGCACCGAGTGCTCCATGATATGGGGAAGGCCGGTATTGTCGGGAGGCGGGGTGCGGAAGCCGATCATGAAGACCTTGTCGTCGTCACGGTTCTCGAATTTCACCAGACGCGCGCCGCTCTTCACGTGCTCGAACCTGAGGCCCCTGGAGCCGATCTCCTTCATGTCATGGATCTCTGTCAGCCTGAAACCGTGATGCTCTCTCCCGACCGCGTTTTCCATCAATGCCTCCGATGGTGTGGAAACCCGGCTCCCGCCGCCGAAGAGGAAACGGCAGGCCGCAAACGGAAGGGCTCCTCTCCGCATGGCCGGGGGTGGACGCCGGTGATACGGCGACAATCCCCGGAAAGAAGCCTGTTCATGCCTGGTTCGGATGATCCTGCTGCGCATGATATGCGCAGGCACCTGTCGGGTCAATCGAACCGGAGAAGCCGCCGACATTGCGATTTACAGCGATCCACCCCACCGATAACGGCGTCGTGCAGTGCCCGAGGCTCCTGGCCCTGTACCTCGATCCGACGGATCCGGACCCACGGCAGTCCTCGACTTCCTGACCTATGCCCACGGCCCGGCAGATGTAGAGGAGGAGCTAACCACTCGTGAGCAACTCCTAGAACTACGTTGTGGAGGGCGACGCCATCATCTCAGGCTACGGCTTCATGGGAGAGAACGACTTCATCTGCATCCTCAACCGGCACACAGGTCACACCACCGAGAGGATCCCCGTCGAAACCGCGCCGGAGTTCCTGTATATCGCCGGCGACAGGCTCCACGTCCGCTGCCATGGCACCGACCTGGTCTATTCGATCCGACAGGGGGCGGGATCGGGCGGGAGGCTCGGATTTATCTGATGTAACCGAGATCCCTGAGCTGATCCGTGACAGCGCTGCTCCAGGGGACGGCTCCGGGGTGTCCTTCCGGCGGAGTCGCCCAATAGACCAATACGGAGTCGAGCAGTTCGCCGTCTGGAGGGAGGGGCTCCCTCTCACCGGGGTCCGAGACCAGGTCGAACATGACGGCCTCGTCCGTGTCGGAGTCCCAGATCACCTTGCTGTCGCCCCGCCGCACGCAAGCCTGTCGTGCCTCCCCGCCGCCGAGTCCGCTCGCGGCGAGAATCCTCTCTTCGTCCTCCCCGGGCAGGAGCAGATCCCTCCCGGGAAGACCCGCCGGTGGTTCGAGGCCTGCGGCCGCCAGTATCGTGGGCGCGATATCGATGGACCCTGCCGGTCCGTTCCGGACCATGCCCTGCGGGACACCCGGGCCGGACAGGATGAGCGGAACGTCCAGCAGCTCGGCTTGGAGCGAATGCCCGTGGGTGAACCTGCCGTGCTCGCCGAACTCCTCCCCGTGGTCGCCGATGATGATCACCAGCGTGTTCCCATCGTACCCGCCTGCACGGAGGGAAGCCAGCAGCCTGCCGATCTCGGCGTCCGTATAGGCCAGCTCACCGTCGTAAAGATCGACGAGGTTGCGGACCCCGGCCGAATCGATGACGACAGCACCGGAGTTGGCCTCGAACATGTCCGCCATCACTCTCCATGTGTTGTCGAATCGCCCGCTGTACCCCGGATCGGCGAAAAGGGTGTCGTAGGGGGCCGGTGGATCGTAGGTCGCATGGGGATCGAAGAAGTGGACCGCGGCGAAGAACGGGGCGTCGTCATCCCGTGTGTCCAGCCATGACAGGAAGGCATCTACGGTCGCGCAGGCGGTCCTGCTCAGGGTTACCTCCTCGATCCCCTGGCAGTCGAAGTGGTTGAACCCCCTGTGGAATCCGAAGTGTTCACTCATGTAGATGACGTTGAAGAAGGCCGCGGTGCTGTAGCCGCTTCTGGCGAGCAGTTCCGGCAGGTAGGGCAGAGCAGGATCCACGCCGAAGAACGTTCCATCGCTGAGGCGGGCCCTGTGGGCCCTCTCCGGGAGGCCGGTGAAAATCGTAGCCATGGAGGGGAGAGTCCACGGGCTGCCGCTCATGGCCCTCGAGAACCTGGCTCCTGCCTCCGCGAGGCTGTCCAGGTGCGGGGTGGTCTCCCTCCCGTACCCGTAGCAGCTCAGGTGGTCCGATCTTGCGGTATCGATCAGCACCAGGAGGATGTTCGGCCTGGCATACCCGCCGCACCCGGACAGGGTGAGCAGCAGCATCAGAACCACCGCCGACATGGATCTCCAGGTGGATTTCACCTCGACGGCCATATGATGCAATGAGCGTCCGTCATCCCGCCCATGAATCTCCGATGAAGACCTCCATGAGGACGGCCGCGGTAATCGGCGCGGCACCGAGTGTAACCGGACGGATTATGGAGACGCGGTTCCTCCAGGGTCAATCGAAACGGGTGCTTCTGCCCGCTGCGGAAAGCGGTCGTTGTCTTCATCGAGGCATTCTTGACACGGGCCGCCTGATCAGGAAGGGGCCCCGCGCCCGACTGCAGGGTTACGATGCGCTGCTGGCAGGCGGGCCGATCTGGGCCTTCGGGATGTCTCCAGTCACCCCCGCCTTTGCCTCCGAACCAGACGACCTGGCTGGAGTGAAGGCACTCCCGTTCACCACGGCGGATCTCAGGTTCGAGCTGCTGGGAGGACTCCAGGGCATGTCGGCCATCGGCGGAGTCCTGCACAGGAAGGGAGCAAGAGTCCTCCCGGGTGTTGCGGGAACCGCATGGGCTTCACGGTTTGACGTGGACAATGACTCCCTGGCCGACAGGATCGTGACCCTGCCGGAGGGCTGACCGCCGGTCGTCTCGCCATTTCAGAACGGCATCGACCCTGCTGTATGCCTCGACCTGTTCAGGGTGCAGATGGGAACGAGCCCTCCGGAGCGTACCAGTCGGTCGGGTCGATACCCGACACGACTTCGCCAGCCCCGACCTCGACGGTGATCAGGGAGTGGTCTTCGAAACCGTACATCAGGCTGGCGGGCACCGCCCTGGAATATCCCGCGACGAAACCCGACAGTCCTGGGTCGCGGGGATACGAAACCACTACGTAGTTCCCCTCCGGAACCCGGAGCACATAGGATGCCTGGCCTCCATCGGTGTTAACGGACGCTACGGGCTCGAGGGTGCCGGCATCGAACGCGACCACGCGTTGGGGTTCGAGATACTCGCCGGGGAAGGAGAGCCGGCCGCGGATCGTGCCGGTGTCGACCACGGGTGTGATCCGCGTGACCTCCGTCCCGCAGGACAAGGTCAGCAGGACTGGAGAGATGAGTAACGACGAAACCAGAATTCTGCGCACAGGGCCTCCTGACTCCCGGATTGGACTATCCTGCATTCAGGATACACCCGCACCCCAGGCCAGTCAATCTAACCTGGGAGTAAGGACCGGAGGAGGCGCCGGCCCGGGCGGGCCGGCGCCGGATCATCGGAAAGCCTATTCCAGCGGCTGGAGATTCTCGTCGATACCGCCGGCGGCCGATACGAACCATTCGCCGGTGAAGTACCTGGCGGCGACGTCCTTGATGTCGTCCGCGTCGAGGGAGAGGATCTCGCGCAGATTCGAGAGGTCGGAATCCAGGGGTAGTCCCAGCGACTCTCTCGTGGCGAGATACCGCACCACCTCTTTGTATGTGTCGAATCCCATGGAGTGCTGCCCGACATTCATGTACTGCCTGAGGATCAGTTCCTCCGGCTGCACGCCCTCGGCGGCCATCAGGGCGCATTCCTGCTGCGCGGCCTCGAGCGCCCTCGATGCGAACGGGGCTCCGGTCATGAACACGGCGATGAAGGCCGTCGGGGATGCATTGATCGCGCTCTGCACATATGCACCGACCGAGTAGGTCAGCCCCTGCCTCTCGCGGAGGTTCATGCCCATCCGGGAGCTGATGCCGCCGCCAAGGATGCTCGTCATCATCCTGAAGGCCTGGTAGTCCGGGGAGCCATAGGCCGGAGCCTCGCAGCCGAACACTACGCCCGCCTCGATGCGCCCTTCGAGGGTTTCGACAAGAGTCTCGCCGGGGCCGGACCTGAACACGAGCTGCCGCGCCGGGGGCAGGGGCTCGTCCGGATCGCTCCATTCCCCGAAGTACTCCTCGACGAAACCGAGCGCCTCGCCCGGCGTGATGTCGCCCACCACCGCGATGACCGAACCCCCGGGGCGGACGCAGAGCCCGTACCAGGCCGTCATCTCCTGATAATCGATCCCGGCGACCTTCGCCGTATCGGCCTGCCATCTAGAGCCCTCCTCGAACAGAACCGATCCGAACCGCGACGAGGCGAGGCTCATGGGATCCTCACGCATGAGCCGGTACTTATCCACCATCAGGTCGCGCACCTGCTCGAAGTCCGGCTCCAGCAGGTTCGGGCGGATCAGCATATCGGCGAGCGATTCGAAGTAGAGTGCAGTGTGCTCGCTGGGCCCGAAGCAGTTGCCCAGGGTGAACTCGGTCGTGGGGCTCAACCAGATTCCGCCACCGGTTCGCATCAGCCTCGAAGAGAATTCCGACTGGCTCATGCCGTTTGCACCCCACTGCATCGTCTCCGCAACAAGTGCGGAGATGCCGGAGTTTCCGTCGTCGGTCCTGCAGTCGCCCATCGGCACGGTGGCCATGATCTCTATGATCGGGAAGCTGTGGTCCTCCTTCACGAGAAGCGTGAGACCGTTGTCGAGTTCATATCTGACCGTACCTTCGGACACGGAGCGCTCAGGCGCCACCAGGCCCGCCGGGTCCAGATCGAGCCCCTCCCAGTCCGTCACCTGGGGCACCTCGATGTCATCCGTGACGCCCTCGAAGGATGTCCCGCTTCCGGATCCGCCCGGCTGTGCGCGCAGTACGGCTGCCACCATGCGGTCGGGTGAGAAATGCCTTGAAGCGACGTCCATGACCTGCTCCGGGGTCAGCGCCATGACGCTGTCACGAAGCCGTACGTGAGCGAGCGGATCACCGCTCTCGGTCATGCTGAAGGCGAGCTGCATCGCCACCGAAAGGGGGTTGTCCTCGCTCATCACCTGACTGCCGGCGTAGTACCCGGTTATCACGTCCAGCCTGTCGGGATCGAGGGGTTCGCGGGTCAGGCGGAAGGCCTCGTCCAGAACGATCTCCTCGAGAGTGTCCAGGGACACTCCGGGGGCCGGCTGGAGATAGATGACGAAAGGGCTCCTTCCGGTGTTGTAGGGGGGCCACGCCCATGCTTCCGTGGCCAGACCGGTCGCGATCAGGTTCTCCTGGAACCATGCGTTGCGGCCGTTGCTGAAGTAGTCGGCGATCGCCACGAGCGCCGGGTAGTCCGGATCAGAGTAACTGCAGCCGTCGAAATAGATCAGCGCACGGTCGGCCTCGGCGGGGAACTCGACCGTCACTTCGGATCTGCCCGTGAGCGGAGGCGCCTCCTCGAACTCGACATCCGGCGTATTCCCGGCGGGGATGGGGCCGAACAGCCTCTCCACAGCCTCGAGAGCTTCCGCGCTGTCGAAGTCGCCGACCACGGCCAGAACGGCGTTGCAGGGTGAATACCAGGTCCGGTAGTAGTTTGAAACCTTCACGCTGTCGAATGCGGCGATGGTTTCGCTGGTGCCTATGGGCTTCATCGAGTAGGGAGTGTCCCCGTAATAGACGGAGTCGGCGGCATTGAGGAGTGCAGTGAAGGGGCTGTCCTGGCTCAGGCGCCATTCGTCGGTCACCACTCCTATCTCCTGAGCGACCTCGTACGGGTCGAGGAGGAGGTTCGCCATCCTGTCGCTCTCGATGGCCAGGGCCTCCTCCAGGGCACTCGCTGGCATGTACAGAAAGTAGGAAGTCATGTCGTAGCCCGTGCCGGCGTTGGCATACCCGCCGTTCCTATGCACGATCTGCCAGAACCTCTGGCCCGGCATCGAGGGCGTACCGTTGAACATCATGTGCTCGAGGAAGTGACTGATGCCCGCTATGTCTTCCGTCTCGTTGCGCGATCCGACGTCGTAGACGACCACGACGGCAACGGTGGGCGCGTAGTGCATCTCCTGGAGAATCACGGTCAGCCCGTTGTCGAGCACGGTCACCGAGGGCTCCGCCCCGCGGGCGCATACCGACAAGATCAAGCAGAGAATCAGGAACCTGCCCATTTTTCCTCCGTTTTTGGACCGCCTTTGCGACGGGAAAGAAACTTTTATTGCTGACCGGGCCACAGCGGACAGGCGGTGCCGTCGCCGGGGGTTTCAGCCTGGATCCTCGCAATTCGTCCGGTATAGTGCCGTTCCGCCGTTTCAACTATTTCGATCATCAATCCTAACCCGCCCGGCGGCAAATGGTTCTCGAACCCGGACCGGATCGAAATAAATCCGCTTATCCTTCGACCCGCTGACGCCGCACTTCGATCCGACGGAACTCACCGCAGAACCCGTGGAGGCCTCCGACGATAATATCGTCTGGACGGTTCCATGAAGCGTAGGTGTCCGCAATCGATTCGTCGACCGCGTGGCAGGCGGGCGGGAGGGCCTGACTGCGTTGAAGCCGCCGTCAGGCCCCGATGTCCCTGCCGTATCTACCGGGTTCGATCGATGGGTTCGCATCCCCCGATCATGCGGGCGAGGGCTTCCAGATGCTTCTCGAGGCGCTTCCTGCCTTCGGCGGTGAGGCTGTACCAGGTCACCGGCCGCCGGTTGCGGAACTCCTTTTTCGAGACGATGAAGCCTCCTTCCTCGAGCCCGCGGAGCTGTGCGCCCAGGCTGCCGTCCGTCTCCTCGAGAAGCTCCTTGAGGCGCGAGAATGACAGGGCCGAATGCCTGGTGAGCAGCACGCAGATTCCCAGCCTCACGCGATGCATGAGCAGGCCGTTCATGCCGTCAAGCACGGCCTTCAGCCCCTCGTCGCCGTCAGGCCTCGAGTGAGGCATCTTTCGCGCCCTTCCGGAAGGCGGTGTACAGCAGAGTCACGGCTATCAGAACACCGGTGCCGGTCCAGGCATACCGAACGCCGGCCATGACAGCCAGGAATCCAATCATCATTATGCCGCCTGGAAGGAGGAAGCTCCTGTCGAAGTGAACTCCTGCGGTCCACCATCCCATGGCCACGATCAGCAGGATGATGCCGCCCAGTACGGGCCCCTCGACATGTCCGAGGACGGCCAGTGCTATCGAAAGCAGGATGACGGTTAGCATCCCTCCCCAGTGCAGAACGTGCCTGACTCCCTCTTCCCGGTCCATCTGTCCGATGCGCAGCCCCGCCCTGCGCCCGAGAAAGCCGCTCAGGATGCCTCCCAGGGGGCCGGCGATCATCCAGAACCAGCCGGTCGCGTGGGGCGCGAAGTCCGCCAGGCCGAAGCCTATGGGCACTATCAGCGCCCACAGCAGGCAGATCGACACCGGCAATCCCGATTGCCCGGCCTTCTCGACGAGACCCTTCACATACTGGAGATCGGATTCGACAGCTCTCGTATTCATCGCTCACTCCTTTCCAGAGTACTCTGATTATCAGAGTAAATAAGATGGGTGTCAAGCAAGCAGATCGGTGTATGTCCGAAGGCTCCGCATCCGGGATCTCAAAGGCGAAGCCGCGGGCGTCTTCGTTGATCCTTTCAGGCAACCATGCGCCATTCCCTGGTCTCGAACACCCGAAAAGCCTCGATCCCATGCCCCTGCACGGTGAACGCGCCTGTCCATGCGATTGAGCGATAGGTATGTATCAACGATGAGCCCGCCTGATCCGGATCGATCGCCGCATTTCAGGCGGGAACATGGGCGGCCTCGCCGATGAGTTGCAGAACCGGCACGAGTCGATCGGCAGGGGGCGGTTTGGGCTTCAGTGAGAAGATTATAGACGGGGAGGACATGAAATGACTGATTCGAAGACTCCAGTGAAGGTTCTTGTAATCGGGACGGAGCCGCCGTGTCCGAGGTGCGCCCTGCTCTGCAGGATGGTCGAGCAGGCTGCCGCCGACGGCACACCGGTCGAACTCGACCATTGCGCCTTCGAGGATGAGAAGGCCGGGAAACTCGCCGAACGCTATGGGCGCAGAGTGGGCACGGCAAAACACGTGTCAAAGGCGTCCGGCATAGAGTTGGACGGGGATGCGGTACGCGAAACGATCGAAAGTGCAAGGAAGGCCGCCGGCCCCGGCTCGGATATCGCCGACGCCTGGACTCCCCGGCTGGACGAGCTGCTCGATCCCTGCACGCGTGCGGCGGATTCCGTCGGCTACTACATGACACCGGTACTGGTCGTGGATGGCGTGGTAGTCCACCATGGCAGCGTGCCCTCGAAGGAGCAGTTGCGCGAACTTCTGCGCCCTGGGCGCTGACATTTATCAGATCGTTTTTACAATCTGGACCAAACCCCGCCTGTAGCGTCCGGTGTCAGAGGAAAAAACGTCAAATACTCAAATATCGCGAGTATTTTTCTTTTGAGAATACGGTGACGCGGTAGAGATAGATGACGTAAATGCGCTGAGTACTAGAATCGCCTGCCGATTGAATGCCGCGTTATCTTGATCTAAAAACAGGATTGTAAGTCTGTCAGGCTGAGTTTTTGACGTTTTTTCCTCTGACACCGATCTGGCTTCATTCGACTTGAAAAGAGATAACTTATCAATTGACATATAGCATGTCGATAGACATAACTCAGGTAATCGATAGAGGGCGACGAAGAAGAACAGGCTTTCATGCAAGCAAAACGGCCAGAACCCGTAGATGTTTTCCTGAGGGAAGCCAGGAAATCTCTTCATTCCGGGAGAGTCGTTTTCCTTGGCAGGGTACTGTCGGATCTGTCACGTCTCGGCATCACCAAGATTGAAGCCATAGACATCCTCATCGGTCTTGCTCCATCGCACTTGCACAAGGGCCCTGAGGCCGACAGGAACATGCCCGGGGAGATCTGGATCTTCGACTATCACTCCGACGTTCATGGAAGACTCTATATCAAGCTCAAGCTCGTCTCCGAGGCTGAAAGGCGGGTACTCTGCATATCGCTTCATGAATGGGGACTGGGCCCCAGATAAGACAAGGGGGAGGAAATGCACAATCGGGGCCGATCGCTCTGTCCGGTCTGCGAAAAGATGACCGAAGGCGGAAAGGTCCGGCGTACTGTTTCGGTTGCCGTACGTGGCGAAACGATCGAAGTAGAGGAGGAGCTTATTGAATGTGAAGGTTGTGGAGCATCCTACGCGACGCTGGATTCGCCTGACGCCGTTGCCCTTGCAAACCGCATCTACCGAGAGAGGCATGGTTATCTGAGCCCTGATGACATCCGGTCATTTCGAAACCGCTACCGGCTTACCCAGAAGGAGCTCGCCGGCCTGCTCGGGTGGGGCGTGGTCACTCTCAGCAGGTATGAGAACGGAGCCCTTCAGGAGGCAGGGCACGAGAAAGCCCTACGGATGGCGATGAAGTCTTCGAATCTCGCCGATCTTGTGAAGTCCCACGCGCCGACGCTCCAGCCAGGAAGGGCCGAAGCCATCCTGAAGCTGATCTCCGAATCAGATCCGCAATCCGGCCCGGAGGATCTGTTCCGAAACCTCACCCACCGGCCGCCTGACGGCTTCAACGGTTACAGGAGCTTCGAACCGAGGAAGCTGTTTGGGGCCGTCGAGTTTCTCTGCCGCAGCAGCGAGATTTACCGGACCGCGCTCAACAAGCTCCTTTTCTACGTTGACTTCATCCACTTCCGCGATCATGGATGCTCGATCACCGGCTCCGTCTACGTTCGGCTGCCTTTCGGTCCCGTACCTGACAGATTCAACTCGCTGTTCGCCGTGATGGTGGATACCGAGAAGCTCCTTGTCTCGGAAGAGAGGATCCTCCCAGAAGGAGCGACCGGAGAGGTATTCAAGACCAGGCTGGCGCCGGACATCGCGCTGCTTTCGGATACGGAACTCGAGGTCCTGATTTGGGTGAAGAGGCATCTGGCGTGTCTCTCCGCCTCACAGCTCAAGACCATGTCGCATGACGAGGATGCCTGGAAGAAAACGCCGCACGCGAAACCGATCCCCTATTCCTTCGCCGCCGACCTGCGTGGAGTAGTGCCTGATTGACCATATAAGGTACGCTGTCGTTCCTATATGTTAGGGATCGCGAGTCCTGTTTCCCCTACCTCATGACATATGCAATAGCTCTGAAGCTTCTTCGCCACTAACCGAGGCTGCCAGCCCGCGTCTCTCCGGCGCAGCTTCTTCAAAGTGTTCTAATGTCGAGAGATATTCCCCGCGTCTTGATTGACGCCGATCCCGCATCTCGTGATTGTCATACCAAAATACACCAGGACGGGAGGAGACACGATGTCACTGCTCATTTTCGCCGTCATCATCGCTTCCGGCACCGGTCACACATTTCGGAACGCCGAAGGAACTCTCTTCGACTCGGAAACCTGTTCCGCCATCCCTTCCGGGCTGGATATTCTGCCGGGCTTCCAATCCGAAATCCCGGAGCCTGTCCCGGCAGGTGAGGACACCTGGACGGGTTCAGGGCCCTGGGGTGGCAACCTGAGGGCCATAGCATCTCTCCCGGGCAGTCCTTCCGTGCTGATCGCAGGCTGCGGCTACACCATGGCATCCGACGCGGGCGGCGTATGGCGGAGCACCGACGGCGGGCAGACCTGGCAGGCGTCCGATCTGCAGGCCAAACAGGTCAACAGCGTCTGCAACGGAGGCTCGGCCCTTCCGAACACGTTCTTCGCCTCCACGCGCACTGGTCTCTACCGATCCGACGATCAGGGACAGACCTGGTCAGTCGTAACGGGCGGAATGTCGTCCGCCTACGTCCTCCTCACAGGAGTCCACTGGACCGACCCCGACATCCTCATCGCAGGGCTCTCCTCCAACCAGGGGATCCGCAGGTCGACCGACGGGGGCGCGACCTGGTCGAGCGTAGGTCTGAACCAGGGTTATCTGAAGGGCTACGGATTCTGTATCAATCATCCCGACACGATGTTCATAGCCATGTCCGGCCTTTCCAACTCGGTCTACAGAAGCTGCGACGCGGGAGCGACATGGACTGTCGTGGGCCCGTCGGGCTCCGGCTGGGGCATTCTCACTTCTCCCGGTGGCGCCGATGGTACTGTGATAGTCACAAATGACGGCGGCTTCCATATCAGCACCGACTACGGAGAGTCCTGGACCAGGGTGGTGTCCGGCTCGAGCTACGCCCCGGCCGTCTGGTCGTCGGGAACGCTGTACGCGCCGATCATCGGGCAGGGCGTCTTCGAGAGCACCAACGGCGGTTCGGTCTGGACACTCAACTCCTCCGGCATCACCGCCTCCTACTGGCAGGCCGGATGCGCAGGATCGCAGGGATATCTCGCCGGGCACAGCGGTGGAATCTATCGCAGGCTCTCCTCCGGTTCATACGAGGTGTCGCAGCACGGGATCAACAACGGTTACTTCCACGCCTTATCCTTCATGCAGGAGGCCGGCGTCCTGCTGGCCGGCGGCGAGGCACACGGCGTATGGCGCAGTTACGACGGAGGGGCCACCTGGGAGCAGGCCTCCGACGGACTCGGGGACTGGACGGTCTACGACATGTGGCCGGAAAGCCAGGACCAGTACTCCGGTTCTACGATCTACGTCGCCACGGCGAAAGGAGTCTATCGTTCGGACGACCTGGGCGACTCCTGGGTTTCAGCCGGACTCACGGGACAGTACACCTCGGCCGTTGCGTTCGACCCCTCCGATCCCGATCGCGTCTGGGCCGGGCTCGCGATGGGCGGGATCAGGTACACCACGGACGGAGGGGCCTCCTGGCTCTCGTCCTCCGGCCTGCCGGGAGGAGCGCTCTATCCATCGATCGAGCTGGGGGAGGCCCCGGGCGGAGGCCTCCGCGTGTTCGTCTCGTTCCAGCAGTCTGGAAGCACGGTGTACTACTCCGACGACGGCGGAGCGAGCTTCGTAGCGGGAAGCGGCCTGGCGGGCGACTATGTTCCCTGCATCTCGTACCGCTGGGGGGAAAACACCGTCTATTGCGGAACCGATCTCGGAGTCTACAAATCGCTCGATTCGGGCGCGACCTGGAATCAGTGCCCGGGATCCAGCGGTCTGACCTGGGCCGTTCTCGGAAACAGGAATGCCAACCTGTTCGCCGGCACTAACGCCACCGGAGTCAAATGGAGCCCCGATGGAGGCTCCTCCTGGCAGGCGCTGAACGACGGGATCGGGAATCGGTGCGTCTGGGACATAGTCTACGGCGCCTCGGACATACAGCTCTTCGCCAGCGTCAGAGGGTTCGGGGTGAAGGAGCTTTCGAGCGACATACTAGGTGTAGAGGGCGGCCCTGCCGGGCCAGGCTTCGTTTCCGTGTCGGCCACTCCGTGCCCGTCGGCGGGAGCGGTTTCGTTCGTAGTTGATGGAATCGAGGGCCCGGCGGCGCTGTCTATCTACGACAGCGCGGGCAGGCTGGTCCATGCCGCCGACATCGAGCCGGGCGGAACCGGGGCATGGAATCCCGGGCGCGATGTCCCGTCGGGCATCTATCTCGTGCTGGTGCGTTCAGGAGAGGCATCGGCCTCATCCAGGTTCGTTCTGATGCGCTGACAGAAGTCCGGTGTCAGAGGGAAAAACGTCAAATACTCAAAAATCGCGAGTATTTTCCTTTTGAGAATACGGTGACGCGATAGAGATAGATGACGACCAGGCGCTGAGTACTGGAATCACCTGTCGATTGAAAGCCGCGCTATCTTGATCGATAACGGATTGTAAGTCCGTCAGGCTGAGTTTTTAACGTTTTTTCCTCTGACACCGATCTGGTAGAGGGAGTGGTAGAAGCCTTTCGCTGCGAGAAGGGATGCGTGCGTGCCGCGCTCCACTATGCGGCCGCCGTCCAGCACCAGCACCAGGTCCGCATCCCTGATCGTAGCCAGCCTGTGCGCGATCACGATGCTCGTCCTGCCCGCCCGAAGACGGGTCAGGGCCTTCTGGATCCTTCTCTCCGTCCTCGTATCCACGCTGCTCGTGGCCTCGTCCAGCACCAGCACCTCGGGGTCCGCCAGGATCGCCCTCGAGATCGACAATAGCTGCCTCTGCCCCTGGCTCAGGTTCGATGCGCCCTCCGAGAGGTCGGTTTCGTACCCCCTGGGAAGCTGTCTGATGAAGTGGTCGGCCTGGGCCATTCGGGCGGCCTCGATGCACTCCTCGTCCGTGGCGTCGAGCCTGCCGAACCTGATGTTCTCCATGACCGTGTCCGCGAAGAGGAAGGTATCCTGCAGCACGAGCGCGAGACTGCCCCTGAGGCAGGAGAGGTTCATCTCCCTGATGTCCCTGCCGTCCATTGATATGACGCCTGAATCCACCTGATAGAACCTCGTGAGGAGGTTCGTCATCGTCGTCTTGCCCGCCCCGGTGGGACCGACGAGGGCCACGGTGCGGCCCTGCTCCGCACGGAAACTGACGCCCGACAGGATCTGCGTGCCGGGGACGTAGGAGAAGTCCACTTCCTTGAACTCGACATCCCCGGCGACTTCTCCGGTCCAGCCGAGCCCGTCGGCCCCGGGTTCCGGCGCCGTGTCTATTATCTCGAAAATCCTCTCGGAGCCTGCCAGCGCGGCCTGAATCGAGTTGTACATGTTCGCGAGCTGCCTGAGTGGCAGCACGAAGTTCCGTCCGTACGTTACGAAGGCTGCGATGACGCCCACCGTCACCTGACCCCGAAGCGCGAGCCAGCTCCCGAAGGCGGCCATCACGACGATGAACACGTTGCCGAGGGCGTTGCTGACGGGCATCATCAGAAGCGCATAGCTGTTGGCGGACACGCCGGATCGGAAGACGGCGTCGTTTTGCCTGTCGAACTCCTCCAGAACGTCGTCCTTCCTGCCGAACGCCTCGGCCGTCATTCGGCCGGTGATGGCCTCCTCCATCATCCCGTTCATCGAGCCGAGATGCATCTGGAGGTCCCTGAAGCCCCTTCGGGTGTACCTGGCGACGAAGGTCGTGAACAGGATCATCACGGGTATGACGGCCAGTGCGGCGAGCGTGAGCTGCACGTCCAGAAGAAACATCGCCGTGAGGATGCCGACGAGAGACAGCACGCTCGTCAGAAGGGCGGTGACGTTCTGGGACACGACCTGGTTGATCGCATCGATGTCGTTGGTGAGCCGGCTCATCAGTTCGCCGGCCGGCGTCCTGTCGAAGAAGGAGATAGGGAGGATCTGCAGCCTGGCGAAGAGATCCCTCCTGAGGAGCATCAGCGAGTTCTGCGAGATCGTGGCCATCCTGCGGTCGGCCAGGGCGCGCAGAAGGTTCGAGAGGACGTACGAGGCGAGCATCGCCAGGGCAACCTCGGCGAGGCCCTCCGCCCTGCCCGGGATGATGTGCCTGTCTATCGCCGTACCCATCAGCCACGGGCCGGCAAGCCCGAGCAGGGTGTACCCGGCCACCATCGCGAGGACGAGGATGAAACCGCCCCGATACGGCCGCAGGTATCCCACGAGCCTTGCGAGAGCGCTCCGGGGATCGCGCGCCTCCTCGATCCGTCCCACCATGGCGGACGGCCTTCTGGGACGCAGCATGCTTCCTGCGTCTGGCGCCCGGTATCCCGAGTCTCCCTGCACGTGGCTCACTGGATGCCTCCAACGACGTCATCGCCCAGTTGCGAATCGTAGATCTCCTTGTAGAGCGGACTGTCGGCGAGCAGGGACGAATGCGACCCGACCGCGGCGACGCGCCCTTCGTCCAGGAGAACGATCCTGTCGGCGGAAAGGACCGAACTTATCCGCTGGGCCACCACTATCCTCGTACAGCCCGGCAGAGAGGACGCGAGCCGGTTCTGAATCGAGGCCTCCGTCTCGACATCCACCGAGCTGGTGCTGTCGTCCAGGATCAGGACGCGCGGCCTTGCAAGAACGGCCCTGGCGATCGCAATCCTCTGCTTCTGCCCTCCCGAGAGATTGACTCCCCTCTCCTCCACCCGGGTCTCCCAGCCCTGTGGCAGCTCCTCGATGAACTCGAGCGCGCAGGCTATCCTCGCGGCCTCGCGTGCTTCCTCCAGTGTCGCGGAGGGTCTTCCGAAGACGACGTTGTAGAGGACGCTGCCCGAGAACAGGGTGGATTCCTGGGGCACTACGGCCACGAATCTGCGGATGGAAGCGAGGACGCAGTCTCTCAGATCCGATCCGTCGAGCAGCAGACGGCCTGCCGTGGGATCGTAGAATCTCGGGATCAGACCGATGAGCGTGGTCTTGCCCGACCCGGTGGCCCCGAGGAAGCCGATCGTGCTGCCCGGCTCTATTTCGAGGTTAACGTCCGTGACGGCGTCCACCGGGCTTCCGGGATAGCGGTAGGAAACACCCTCGAAGACAATCCGGCCGGCGGCTCCCTCCTCGACCTCCCTTGCTCCGGGGCGGTCGACCACCGACGGCTCCTCGTCGAGGACCGTGAGTATTCTGCGGGACGAGGCGAGTCCGTTCGCCCAGACGTTCGAAAGGTTGGTCATCATCACTAGCGGGGTCATCGTGCTCACGAGATAGTTGCTGAACGCCACGAGCTGCCCCGCCGTAATCCCGCCCCGGATCGCGTCCAGACCACCCGTCCAGATCACCAGCACCATTCCGACATTCACGAAAACGGTCAGCAGTGGGGACAGCAGAGCCATGAACCTCATCACGCCGGCGGAATCCGACGCGAAGGCAGCGTTCGCGGAGTCGAACCTGCCGTCCTCGAGGTCGTTCCTGACGAAGGCCCTTACGAGGCGCACCCCCGCGATGTTTTCGTGCAGCACGGTGTTGAGCCTGTCGAGTCTGGCCTGTACCTTCCCGAAAAGAGGCTCCATCCTGGGCACGAAGAGCACGATCATGGCCGAAGTGACCACCAGCAGCGGGAGCATGGACAGGGCGAGCCCCGGACTGGTGCGGATCATCAGGATCAGGCTGCCCAGCATCATCAGCGGGGCTCTCGTCCCGATCCGGAGCGAGACCTGAGTGAGGCGCTGAATGGCGGCCGTGTCACTCGTCAGCCTGACCATGAGCTGTCCGGTGCCGGTGTTCGCGAGTTCGCGGGAAGAGAGCGACTGGATTTTCCGGAACAGCTTCCGGCGAAGGTCCCGCGCAACGCTCTCGCCGACCCTCACCGAGAAGATGTTGTTGCCCACGGCGAAGACCGTACCGGATACCGAAATGATCAGCATCAGGATGCCTGTACTGATGACCTCCGCCTGGTCGGAGGGGAAGATCCCCCTGTCGATGAGCCTCTGGATCAGGCGGGGGATCGAAAGGTCGGTCGCGACCAGTGCGGCAAGCATGCCCAGCGCGCAGAGGGAGCGCTTCCAGTAGGGTTTTACGAGCGCGAGCGGGAGGGAGATACTCTTCATTGCCTGCCGAAGATACATCCCCGGAGCATTCCCGGCCTCCCGGTCCCGTGCTCCTATTCGAGCATCAGCAACCTGCAGGAGGATGACGCCCCGGCGGCCTCGACCACGCAGAAGTAGACTCCGGGAGGGAGCCTTCCGCCCTGCCCGCCGCAGCCGTCCCACGAGGCGGAGTTGACGCCGGGGAGGAGCATGGCGTCGTCGAGAACCACATCCACGAGGCGGCCCGAGGCATCGTACACGGACACGTCCACCGGCCCTGCGGAGGCCAGTTCGAAGCTCACGCAGACGCTCGCGGAGAACGGGTTGGGCGACGCCTCCACTTCCAGAGAGGCGACCATCCAGCCCTCGTCCTCGACAGACAGCGGATCGTACATCAGCAGCACGTACTCGGGGTGGTCGATGAACGGGTTCCGGTTGCCCTGGATCGCATAGACCGCCTCGTTGCGGTCCAGCTCCTTCGTGCTGACGGGATCGGCGAGATGCCAGGCGATCAGCATGTCCTCCGCCCACTGCCTGAGCTGGGAGCCGTCGGTCATGGGGCTTCCGGGCCAGCCCGCATCCTCCGTGTAGTAGCGGGTGGCCATGTAGAAGTAATTCCTTGCGAAATCGCCCTTGTAAGCGTCGATCGGCTCGAACGCGACGCCGGAATAGCCCGGCCGGGAGCACGGGCCGAGCCGGCTGCCGTTCAGAGACACCCAGGTGGGAGCGGCCACCTCGCCGTAGGGGTAGTTTCCTCTTCTGTTGTTCACGTAGATGTCAGTCGGCACGATATGGAAGAGGTCGGTGTTCATCGGCGCCTGATCGCCGGACCAGCTCTTGGGCCAGGAATGCTCGCGGTTGTAGCCCTGCCCTTCGCGGCTCGCCGAACCGCCCTCATCATCACCCAAGGTATAGAGGTATGGCGGTGTGCCGCCGGGGATGTCCGAATACATGTCCCAGACGTAGTTTCCAGGCTGTATGTCGTCCGTCGTGTAGAAGGCCTGCCAGATACCTTCGTAGCTGATCGCACGGTGGTTGTCTATGATGCCGTGCAGTGCGGCCTGGAGAGCCATCCCGGTGAGGCCCGCAGCCGGGTCGTAGTAGCCGGGGGGAATGCCGGCGAAGGCCGCTCCCGTGATCAGAACCGCCGCCGCTGCGCAAAATGATGGACGAATCGTCATCGAAAGCCCTCTCGCGGTGATCCCGGTTTGAGTCGTCGCACGATCATAACACCACGGCGGCTCATGGCGGGAACCTGCCCCGGATTGCCGGCTGACATGGCATCCCGGCGCGGAAGTGGCTAGAATCCTCATGCTCCGGAGTTGTGGGCCCGGTCCATGGTCAGCCGCGAGGCGGTTCTGCAGATTTGCCGCAGGCGTTTCCCAGGCTCCGTCGGATCCTTTCAGGAGGACATGAAATGGGCGAGAAGGGCAAGAAGGACAAGGCCAAGGCTCAGAAACAGATCGAGAGCAAGCAGGCGAAATCCGCCCAGCAGAAGCAGGGCAAGCAGGCGTCCAGGACCGCCAAGTCCTGAGTTCGAGAGGACACCGCCCTGGATTCCAGGAACTCCATGTGCAGGGATTGGTCGAACGGGGCTGCCAGCTTATCACCGGGCTCCGGGGCATCTGCCCGGGAGTTTCGAGTCATATACCTCTGACTGACGGAGCTTAAAAGGAGGATTCATGCCGGAGGTTCACCTCGTCCTGTCCATCCCACAGGGAGGAATCACAGCCACCTCCCTCGGGATCGATGGCCTGGCCCTGCACCGCAGCCCCGGATCGGGCAAGCACTTCAGGGGTCGCAAGATCTTCGTGGACCTGGCGGTAGCCGATGGAAAGCCCGGGTTCGAATATCTGGACGAGGGCGGATGGCGCGATGCGGCAGGCGATACAGCCCGCGCGATATCCGCGGCGGCATCCGGCAAGCGCACGAAGACGGCTCTCTCCAACAACGCCTTTTCCTGCACCCCGATCGACGCATACCGGGAAGTCTTCCTGGTGAAGACCGGCGGCGAGGTCATGTCCCTCGAACACGGCCGCAAGCTGCTCTCTTTCGCGACCCACGCCTGCCACGAGGAGATGTCGCCGGAACAGGTGGCCAGGGCGGCGGGATGCCCCGACCATGTGAGGAAGACTCACATCTACCTCGTCATGTGCCCCATACAGCTTCTCCTGGTTTCCAACCTCACCCCCGCCGAGTATGCCTGGTACGCCACTCACAGGCCCGGCAAGATCTTCCGTCAGGTTGTATTCACTGAACTCGACCCCGAACGGACGCACCTGCCGGCCCAGAGCCGCCTGACCAAGGCCCTGATCGAGCTGGAAAGGCTCCCCGACAAGAAGACCAAGACGATCGTCTCCGACGACTGCATCAACGAAGTGCCCTTCCACGCCTGGTCCGGCTACGAGAAGGGTTCCGAGGAGGGCCTCTACCTGGCGGACAGGAACCACATCTCGGTATGGCCCTTCCCGGACAGGATCCCCACAAACTGGGACAACGCGGTCGGCTGACAGCCTCCGGCAGCGACAATCGATCGGGAGCCGAAGACGGCGATCAGCGCCATTTTCGAGATCGCTCTCACACGGCTGCGCTATTGTTAGAGGCGTTACGGAGAAAGAGCTCCGACGAGTTTGATCCCGGGCAGTACGGCACGGACCGGGGCCTGTCCGTCAGGAGAACTCCTGCAAGGCCGGGGCGGTCTGTTTTCCCGGGTCATGAGTTCGCCATGATCGCTTGAATGGCTGGACCCGAGGTTACAGATCGGTGATTTCGAAGATGAAGCGGGCCCGGGGATGGGCTGTCGCGAGAGGCGGTCTGACTACTGCCCCTCCTGATTCTCCCGGCGCAGCTTCTTGAGCGTGTTCACCGAGATGTCCAGGGCTCTGGCGGTGCGGGTGAGATTCCCGCCGCAGGCCTCCAGTGCGGTCATGGCGTACCTTCTCTGGATTTCGTGTAGGGTCGGAAGGTTTCCGCCCCGCCCATCGCCGGCTGCACCCGGGATCTCGTAGACGGGGGCGGGGGCGGCTGCTTCGATTGCGGAACCCCCGCCGAGGTTCAGAAGGCAGTCGATGCCCTCCTCCTTCTCCTCCGCCACGGCCTGTTCGAGGTTCCCGTCCACACCCAGGAGGAACGCCTTCTGCAGAACGCTCTTGAGCTGTCTGACGTTGCCGGGCCAGGCGTAGGACCGCAGCAGCTCGTACTGCTCCGCCTTCAGATCGGGGAACCTGCGCCCGTGCTCCGCTGCGAGATCGCGTCTTATCGTTCCGACAATCTGGCCGAGATCGCAGAGCCTGTCCCTCAGCGGCGGGATGCGTATGACGAGTTCGCGCAGCCTGTAGTAGAGGTCGATCCTGAAGCTGCCGTCCCGGACCATCCCGGCGAGGTTCCGGTTGGTCGCGGCCACGATCCTCACGTCGGCCTTCAGCTCCTGAGTGGACCCGAGCCTGTTGAAGGAGCCGTCCTCGATCACCCGCAGCAGCTTGGCCTGCGTCTCCAGCGGCATGTCGCCGATCTCGTCGAGGAACAGCGTGCCCTTGTCCGCCGCCTCGATGACGCCCGCACGATCCGCCACCGCTCCGGTGAACGCGCCCTTCACGTAGCCGAAGAGCCTCGAGTCGAGAAGGTCGGAGTTCGACAGGGTGGAGCAGTTCACGGCGAGAAAGTGGCCGGAGACCCTGCGGCTCTCCTGGTGGATGAGCCGCGCGACCCGCTCCTTCCCAGTGCCGGTCTCGCCGAGGACGAGGACGTTGAGGGAGTCCAGCGGGCCATACAGCCCCACCAACCTGCGCACTTCCTTGACGCCGGGCGATGAGCCGTCCAGCCCGGCCATGCAGCCCTGGGCATTGAACCTCTTGGCCATTGCGAGGTCGTCTTCGGTGATCCCGTCCAGGCCGGCCAGCTTCCTCACGGCGGAGGGATAGACCTCCCTGTCGCCGAGCTGAAAGAATCTGTACATGGATGCGACGGCGATCCCGGCAACCGTCTTTGCCTCTCTGTCGGTCATCCTGTCGGTCCTGCCGCTCCTCGCTATCGTTTCCAGCAGCTTCGCCCGGGGATGATCGCGCAGCTCGAGCATCCCGAGCACGGCATCGGTGAGCGTGCCGGCAGTCTCGTCCTTCTTGATCGTGCAGAGGGATCTGACTGCGGCCTCGTGCTCGGGGTGGCCCGCGCCGGCGACGAACCAGGAGATCGAGACGCCTTGGAAGGCGAGCTGTCTCATCGCTTCGACAAGCTCCGCAGGGGATCTCTTGCAGCCGATGCCGAGGACGGCCGTCGAGGCGATGCTCTCGTCCCACTCGCGCAGATTGGCGAGGCGTGACGGCAGGCTGTACGCGCTGGAGACGAAGACCCGCGCATCCGGGTGCTTCAGGAGGAAAGCGGCCCCGGCGGCGGCTCCGTCGAGACTGTTGTCTATCACCAGCGTTTCGACAGCCGCCATCTCTGCACCTCCATACGACAGTGGAAGCAAATACTATCGGAGAGCAGGGCTGCCGTCAAATCCTGACCGCCGTCCGTCACGGGGAGATCGCGGGCCTTCCGTCTGAACAGAGCCTGCACTGGAGGGGTGAACGGACCTTCGCCCCAGGAGTTTTGAGCGAACGCAGCATACCGACGACCTGATCCTCGCAGTATGGCCGGAAACCGTTCCTCTCGATGATCACATCTACGAACGACCCGCCCACGATGAACAGCACTCCCCCCGGTCATCGCCCGCAGAACCTCTTCGAGAATCTTCGCGCGATCCCGGCGAGGCGCTCGTCGAGAATCCCGTAGACACGACTTTCGATCCATTCCGGAACCCCGTAGAAGGCCTGGGCGATCCCGCCGGTGATGCAGGCCAGGGTGTCGGCGTCGCCGCCAAGCGAGATCGCTGTCCTGAGTGCATCCTCGAAGCCGGTCGAGTCGTAGAATGCCCTGATGGCCTGCGGAACCGTGCCCTGGCAGGACTCGTCGAATTCGTAGAGAGGCCGGATCTCGTCCGTGTGGAGGCTCAGGTCGTACCCGAACTCGCGCTCGACATAATCCCTTATCGCGTCCTTCGAGGATCCGGTGCGTGCCAGGAACACGCATGCAGCCGCGGCCATGCCGCCTTTGATCCCCTCGGGATGGTCATGGGTCACGGCGGTGAACTCCCTCGCCTTTACGAGCACCGTCTCCAGGTCGTCGAAGGCGAATCCCGCCGGGCTTATCCGCATGGCGGCCCCGTTGCCGTAACTCCCGTAGGGGCGGTGATCCCTCCCTGATGCCCACGAGAGGAACGAGCCCCCGTACCCGGCCCACGGGTACAGCCGGCGGAACTCGACGAGATTCTCCACATACGGGGTTCCCGTCAGGATCGTGTCGGCCAGTGCCACGGTCAGGACCGTGTCGTCGGTGAAGAAGCAGTCCGGCGGGAACAGCTCGAAATCCTTCGTCTTCGTGCCCGAGAACTCGTGGACCGATCCGGCGATGTCGCCGGCTATTGCTCCGATCAATCCGCTCTCCATTCCAGCCGCATCGCGGCCTGGTACAGTTCTCGTCCCTGGTGACGGGGAGGGGGCCGTAACGGCCCCCTCCCCCTGCGGTCGAAACGGTCAGGCGGTGGCTCCGAAACCGATCCCGCCCTTCGCTTCGGGATTGACGATCCTCTCGTTCCTGGCGGCGTTCCTGAGGAGTTCCTGCGTGATCCGGGTGCCCATCGAGGCGGCCTCGAACGCGGCCTTCAGGATTGTGCTCCTGATGAGCCCTCCCGAGAAGTCGAACTCCCTGGCCAGTGCAGCGAGGTCGATATCTTCGGCCAGCGGAGCCTTCCCGGGCAGGAGCTTCCTCCAGATCCTCTCACGCACGGATGCGTCCGGCTGGGGAAACTCGAGCTTCCAGCGGATCCTTCGCTCGAAGGCCTTGTCCATCGCGAACTCCCGGTTGCTCGAGAGCAGCACGATCCCCCCGAAGACGTCCATCTCGTGGAGCAGCGTATTGGTGTGGCTGTTGATGTAATAGCTGCTGTGCGTGGAATCGTCGACCCGCGCAGCAAACATCGCGTCGGCCTCGTCGAAGAGCAGAACCTCTCCGGCGGATGCAGCCGACCGGAACACTTCCACGATGTGCTTCTCGGTCTCACCCACGTACTTGTCCATGAGGCCGGAGATCTGAACCACCCGGAGCGGCTTTCCCAGCTCGCCGGCAATGGCTTCCGCAGTAAGGGTCTTTCCCGTTCCGCTGGGACCGTAGAACAGGGCCGAGATGCTCCTGCCCGTCCTGTACGACTCCCCGAAGCCCCACTCGTCGAACACGGTCCCTTTGGCGGAGACGGCCGAGATGATGGAACGGACGTCGGCCAGAAGCGGCTCCGGAAGGACCACGTCAGCCAGCCGGGCACGGGCGCGGGTCCGGTAGGTGGTAGCCTTCGCCCTGATGTCCTGCAGCTCGTCGTTGTCCGACGCCTGAATGAAGTCCTCCATCTTCAGCTCCCCGTCGTTCTCCGACCTCAAGCGGGCCCTTGCGCAGGCCGCCCTCACCGCCCTCTCCAGAGCCGTGCCGGTGAATCTGAGGCGCTCGGCCAGAAGGTCGAAGTCCAGATCCGGGGAGATGGGCGTGCCCTCGGGAATGAGCCCGCGGATGAAGGAGGAGCTGTTGCCGGTGGAGGGCGTGGGGATCTCCACCGGGTACGAGACCAGGCTGCCGAGCAGGGAGGTATAGCAGGGCTGTCCGGTGATCGTCAGGATGACCGTATTGTTGAATGCAGACAGTTCCTCCGAGAACACCTCTGCAATGTGTTCGTAGCAGTCCTCGTCGAACAGCCCCTCCGCTCTCGTGAAGCAGGGTATCGCGTTGTCGAGACGAGCCATGCCGAGGGTTCTGACGAGATCATCCGGTTCGTCGAATTCGCGCGAGAGGAAGCGGTTCGTCATTATTCGGAGCAGCTTTCTGCCGAGCATTCCTGCAATTGCCCCGGCCGTCTTCAGCGAGGTCGTCGCGCTGGGGCCGTACAGGAGGATCAGGTGGGGATCGCAGCTCTCCTCCCCGGCATTGGCGTCGATGACGGACTTGCGGTTCTTCTCGAAGTCCACTACCCGTCGTATCAACGCCTTCGTTTCCTCCGGCAGATCGATATCATCGAGGGTGGTCTCGGGAATGATCAGCCTCTGGCTGCCATCCGAAGCGCTGTCGAAGAAGCCCTCCCCGAGAATCATGGTGCTGATGCGGAAAGGCAGCTCGGGACGGAGGCTGAGAAAGTCCTCCTCGCTCATTGTTTTCCAGCTCCTGCGGCAGCCTGTGTCGAGAAGACCGTTTCTGGACAGTGGAGCCCTCGGCGTGAAGACCCTGCGAGCGGCGGTCTGCTCATCCTTCGATGCGCAGAACAGACGAAGAAGCGCTCTGATGTTGAAGCAGCCGCATCCTGTCGTATCGTCCATCAGTCTCGCGAAGGATGTACTGGTCGGGTAGAGCAGCGAGGCGAACAGTATCCTCTCCTCGAAATCGGAAAGACCGTACCGCATGCTGATCGAAGCCAGCGGCAGCTTCACCTCGCCCTTTTCGATCGTGGCCTCGGTGCGCTTCCTGAAGGCCTTTTCCATCTTGCCATACTGCTTCTGTCTGATCGGATCAGGAGGGCTGGCGACGTATGCCTTCCTCCTGCTGCGGTATGGCGTCGAATCCTCGTCTTCTTCCTGTCCGCCGTTCCTCAGACGGCAGAGAGCTTCCAGCAGGGCAGTGTACTCTTCCAGGTATTCATTGTTCGACTGGAAGGGTTTCGCTTCGGCAACCTTCCGGCACCTTGCAGTTGTCATTCACACCTCCAGATTCTAAAGTTCCCGCTCCTACTACTCCTTCGACTCCAGGGGCCCCTGTCTCTTTCCTCCTTCCTCCCGTATAAGAGCATCCGGCTTGCCAGGTCTGCCGGATTTGAGTCAATCGTACAGGATGCTCTCCATATCGGGGTTTTCAGCGGTGCAGCGTCTTCATTGATTCCCAAAAGCATCAATATCTGCCCGTCACTCACCGATGACAGTCAGATCTTGTCGCATCGTTTACAGTTTTATTTGACAACAGTACCCCATTCTCTCGCGTTTTATCTGCGAGAACAGCGCACTCGTCCCCCTGCGCGATGCCGATGCAGAGCGCGCACCTTGCCGTTTCCGGCAGCGACAGTCATTTATGTAGTGGTGGAGTAAAGCGTATTATACGTCTCGGGAATGCCGTTGTCAAGGGGGCGGAGCCTCAAAAGAACAGGTTACGATCCTGCATAATGTGACACAACAAGCAGATACGCCAAGCCTTGACGCTTCCGACGACACGACGGCCGGCCTGATGCCGAATGACCGCGCATTTGCCCCGATAATTCCCGTCATTCCATATGATACTGGCAGAGTTTCATTTGCATCGCTCTCCCGTTGACGCACCCCGTCATTTCCTGACGACATCCCGGCCCTGACGGTCACGAATCTCCGCCTCCGGATTTGATGCGTCGCAATTGTTGTCAAGTCCATCGATAAACAGCCTTTCCCGCGCTGGCATTCCCTGTGCTTCTACTGTGGCGCCGGTGCGGATCCCGGCGGAAAGGCGGTTCATCTATGACCAATCCGGACTACGAAACCCTGTTCGAGTTCCTGCAGTACCCCCTCGAGACCACGAAACCCCTGATCGAGCGCTTCGCTTCGCTGCCGGGAGCGATCGCGAGAGGCTCTGGAGAGCAGTCGTTCGTCTACAGACCCGGTGAGCGGAAGGACAGAGTCCTTCTCGTGGCGCATGCCGACACCGTCTGGGACTGCGACCCTGACCATTCCTCCTCGTTCCCGCCGTCACGCTTCATCAAGCGGGACGGAGTCCTCCATTCCGACAACGGGGAAGGCCGGGGGCTGGGCGCCGACGATCGGGCCGGCTGCGCCATCCTCTGGGAGTTCAGGCAGTTCGGCCACTCACTCCTCGTTGTTTCAGGAGAGGAGACGGGCCAGGTCGGGAGTACCTTCCTGATGAAATCCAACCCCGACATCGCCGACGAGATCAACGGAACCCACGGTTTCATGATAGAGCTCGACCGACGGAATGAACTGGACTACAAGTGCTATGAAGTCGGGTCGAGGCATTTCCGCAGGTATCTCGCCTCCTCGCTGAGAGGCTTCTCGGAGCCCGACAGGAATTCCTGTACGGACATCTGCACCCTCTGCCGCGATATCTGCGGAGTGAATCTGAGCGTCGGCTACCGCTACGAACACACGGCGAACGAGATCCTCGTCCTCGAGCACTGGATAAACTCAATCGAGACTCTCTGGAGCTGGATCATCCCCAGCGGCCTTCCACGCTTCCCGATCCCGAATAGACTCCCGCCCGAAGCCATAACACTCGTGGGAGAGTGCAGTTAGTGCAGCCAACCCCCGGCTTCTGCCGGATCAGGGCTGCTCCCGGCACGACCGGCAGCGTCGCAGGGGATCGAAGAGAAGCAGTGATGGCATTCAACTTATTCAGAAAGGAACAGGATGACGGACAAGCTGGTGCTAAAGGCGCTCAAGTGCTCGAACTGCGGTGCGGATGTTCAGTTCCTTCCCGGTCTCGACGTATCGGTATGCGGGTACTGCGGCTCGAACTTCGAGCGCGCTTCGGAAGCGAGGGAGGTCTCGGTGGAGGCACCCGACCTCCTTGCTCCCTTCCGGGTGAACAACGACACGTTCCTGAAGGCGATCAGAGGATGGCTCAGCGAGGGGGCCTTCACCCCCGACGACGTACTTACCGCCGAGATCGAAACGAAGGGGACCTATCTCCCGTTCTACGCGTGGAGCGGGGAGTACAAGGCCGACTGGTTCGCATCCTCCGGCTACGACAGGCAGGAGGAGTACATCGAGATGCAGGGCGACAAGCTGGTGAAGAAGCACAGGACGGTGACGGACTGGAGGCCCAGCAACGGAGTTATCAACGGCAGATATCTGATCTACACCCTGGCCTCCGATTCGGTTGACCCCGAGCTGACTGCCTTCTGCGAGGAGGTGCCTGCGTCGAGCGCCGTCTCCTTCAAGACCGAGCAGCTCGCCGGATTCACGCTGGAGCCCTTCGACAAGGACAGCTCGGAGTTCGCAGGCAGGGTGGAGGACGAGATCGAGAGGATAGCCGCGTCGGTTGCCCGGCCCCGCATCCCCGGCGACAGGTGGAAGGACCTGAACTGCTCCACCACGATTGTCTCGCAGGACTGCGTGAGGGTCTATCTTCCATTCTGGCTGACCACCTTCCTGTACGGCGGGCAGCCCTTCAGATGCGTCGTCGACGGCTGCAACGCCGCAAGGATCAAGGGAACGCGCCCCGTCGATCCCGACCGGATCAACAGGGCCAGGCGGATGATGCTGCCCGGGAAGCTCGCCCTGATTGGGGCGGGGGTGTCCCTCGTCCTCCTGCCCATGCTCGGGATGCAGTTCCTCGCGGGAGCACACAAGTGGATCGTGCTCGGCCTGCTCGGAGCCTCGATGGTCTTCGGAATCGCAGGCTCCATCGCCAGGTCGGTGATGCTCGCCAGATCGAAGAAGCTGCGCCAGCGTCTCCTTGCCGAGATGAACTCGAAGTAGGGGCAGGCGCGGGATGTTGGACGGCCTCCCGGCGCTGTCGGGAGGCCGATCCGTCAGTCTGCGGCCACAAGCGCACGGAGCTGCCGTCAAATCATGACGATTCGATCCAGGCGCACCCGCATTGATCCTCTCCCGGCGGGCGTCATCCGATCTGGCAAGCCGGTTGCTCCAGGTGATCGTGTGGAAGGCATCACAAAGACGAAGGGAGTTGGATGCACATTTCTGATTGGAACGGTCACCCGATCGAAGTTGTGGAAAGCAGAGGAGGAGTACCGGCCGTCTGTCGGCATTACTCGAATCTCCTGCGAGTGGACAGGGGAACTGCAGAGCCGGCCGAGATCGCCCAGAAGCTCTACCGGAGCAAACACGAAGGGGATTTCCATCCGGGGGATCGGAACAGCCTCAAGAGCTACCTCGGGTATTACACCGATCTCCAGTCCCTTCACAGCGAGGACGCCATCACCTGGTCGGTGTTCGGAACCGTTGCGAAGAGCGACGAGGCAGTCCGCACGAGGTGGACCGCCGAGCTCTTCGGGGAGGTCGGCCTCGGATCGGGCAGGCCCGATCACAGCGATATCACGCTCTGGAGACGAGTTCCCCACCCGCAGACGAACTCGCCCGACGGCCCGGAGATCGACTTCTCGATCTCAACGGAGGACACGCTCCTGATCGGAGAAAGCAAGTGGACCTCGAAGCTGGCCAGGGGGCAGGGAATCCACCGGGATCTGGATCAGATCGAGATGCGCCTCATGTATCTGGAGCGCTACGGCAGAACGACGAGCGTACTGGACAAGACAACCGGCCTGCCGAGGCACAAGCGCCTGGCAGTCCTGCTCGTTTTGATCGATCCCGTTCCGGTCTCTCAGAACTGGATGCGGGAGGACATAACTACGCTCTCGACCACCTGGGAACGGGTCTGCGCACTGAAGTCCCACCCGTTCACCGACGAGCTGGGCCGGTACTACCGATGGAAGCTCTCCCTCACCCGCAGATAGGATAGTCGGAAGGAGTACGGATTCTCATGGGGCTGAAGCTCTGTTCCAGTGACGGCGCCCGGCTCGAGCTGGGCGTCGAGGGATACCAGTTCCCCGCGGACGTCGAATCGCCGCTTCCCGAGCTGGATCTCAACTGGCTCGTGATCCGCGTCGAAGCGAGCGACACCGGGGGGCACTCGTGGGCCGCAAGCGATCCATGTCTGCTTTCAACAGAACTCTGCGATCTCGCGGAGTGGCTCTCGCAGATTTCATCGGACGGAGACGCATCCCCCTCCATCAACTTCGTTGAACCATGCCTGCGAATGGAGGTCGAAGGCGCCGGGGATCGAACCGGCGGGGAATCCGTAGATGACATGATCTCACTGATCGTTCACCTGGACTGCGAGCTGGGCCTGCCGATCGACACGCAGCACGGCGGGGTGCGCCTCGAAACGCCTCTCCGCTTCACGCTCACCCGAGAGGAACTGCGGGAAGCGGCTGGAGCCTGCCGCAGCCTTTCGGAAGCCTTTCCGGTCAGGAGCCGCGGAACCGTCTGCAGCCTGAAGTTGCCTTGAGCTTCACCGTCCGCTTCTCGACTGCTGCGGCGACCCGACGCTGGAGGTCTAGAAGCGGATCTTGCAGTACGGCCACGATCGCCAGTCCCTCCGCCGCTGCCCTTCCTCGCGGGGCGCCGCTGCTTCCGCGAGGTCGAGCGCAGAGTCTCCCCGACGCGACCTACCCGCCGTTCTGAATGGTGTGCCGGTCTATCGTTGAAAGGACCGGTTAATTCGATCCAGCGGGCCGGTTGCCGTGGATTTCGCTCTGCTGGATCCCCGGGACGTTGTACTTGAAGCGCGTTCTCAAGGCATCGAGAAGGCCATTGGCTTCGTCGAATCGCAGCCTGCCCTCACGGATGGCCATGATCATGAGATCACGAGTCGTGACAATTCTGCCGGACAAGCCGCTGGCCTCCACAACCCTCATGAAGCATCCGGCCCTCTCGTCGCAGCCGAGTAGGATACCGGCCGCTGCACTGAGGGCGATGCATGAAGCCTCACCCCGGCCCAGACCTCTTTCTATAGCATCTATGAATACGCTCACTGCAGCAGGATCGACGGGATCGAGCGAATCAATGCGGCCGGCGGTACAGGATGAATCGAGCGCCCTTCGCTGATCTTCGTCCGTGATTTCGTTCAGGACGGACTTTGTTACGACGGGAAAGAGGGATGTCGACTCATCCAGGATGTCCAGCCGACCGAGCCTGAGAAGGTTGATGAGGACGCAGGCGTCGACCGCTATCCTGCGCCGCCCGGACCCTTCGGCCGGCTCCTCTCCCGGCGGCAGACTATTCATCCCTGCCGATCGCAGCCAGAGCCTCTTCCACGGCCGATCTGTCGATGTCGACGAGTTCGGCAATCTCAATCAGCCGCCCGGTTGTGATCTCCTCCCTGCGCCTGGCTTCGAGGGCCAGTCCGAGCAACCTCGAAGAGAAGCTGAAGTCCTCTCGGTCCTCGAACCAGGAAGGCTCCCGGACGAGTCTCTTCAGGCCGGCGAGGGATCCGCTCCTGTTCGCAGCCAGGAATCGGTCCCTCTCTTCGTCACCGATAAATCCGAGGTTCGACAGCCTGAATGCCGCAACTTCCGCGCTTACTCCGAAATGCCGGGCCAGGAGGAGGATGTCGAAGGGTTGAATGGACTGCTCGGACGCGACGTTCCTCTCGTTCACCCGCACATTGGTTCCGCCGCCGAAGGCCGAGTATTCGACGCGGGACGGTCTCCCCTTGCCGCTCTCCTGCAGGAACGCCCTGCACCCTTGATCGGGAGCGAGGAATGCAGCCGCAAAAGCATTCGCGCGGACCTCGAAGAGCAGGCCAGATTCGTCATCGCGGCTCACCATTACGCTCGTATCTTCCCTGAGATCGAGGATTACATGGGCATACTCGTGGGCGAAGGAGAACCTTCTCCTCGCAACCGGATGGGAACCGTTCACGAAAATGAAGACGCCGTGACGGCCGAGGAACGATACGCCGGAAACATGCCCGGAGAGCGGGGTCTGCGAGGTGCAGATCCCCTGGCCTTCGAGGAGACTGACCATGTTTTCGACCGGAGCGTCGCCCAGCCCCAGTCGGCGCCTCTCTGAAGCGGCGGCCCTCTCGCCCTGTCTCACGGCATCCATCTTCGACGAGGGAGTCGGCGTCGGGTAACTGATCTGCCTGTCTCCGATCCTGTCTATACCGAGCATGCTTTCGAGAAGGGCTACCTCTTCGCCGATCCGCAGGCACTTCTGGATCGACTCGTACGCTTCGACGTTTCCCTCGAGAGCAGGGTCCGCGCGGAGCATCACATGCACAGGATCGATTCCATCCGGGCCTGACACGAGGATTCTGAGATCGCAACCCAGCCGGTACGCCAGCTTGTCCAGGACAGACAGGCCGGGCTGGGCATCCCCGGACTCGATCTGCACGAGCGTCGCGCGGGAAATCCCCAGCCACTTCGCCATGGTTTCCTGGTTTATGCCCTGTCTCTCACGGATCTGGCGGATTCTTTCGCCGATCCTTATTTCGGGCATGAGACCTCCCTTCTCAGTTCCCCAGCAGCGGCAGGCCCTTCGGAGTGGTTCCGTCGAGGGCCAGATGGGACTGGTAGCCGCAGGAAAACCCTACGACTGAACAGATGACCCACCGAAGGCCCTTGTACGCTACATTATACTGCTATAGCGCAGTATGTCAAGATTTGCCAATTTCCGTTATCAAGCCTCCATTCACCCTCTTCCATCCTTCATCGGAGGTAACGGAACTGTAAGTTGAGTGGTCGGCGTCGGCTGGATTAGTCCTCGTTCTCGTTCGAGCCGAGGTCGGTTGGTTCCGGGGCGTCCTCCGGGCTGTCCTCCACCGAGAGGACCTTCACCGATTCGAGGGCGGGAAATACCTGTTATCGTGATAAGCGTTGATAGTTAGATCTTGAGGATCGACTCGGCATCGACCTGCTTCGAGCAGGTGCTTATTCTGCTTCCGCTAACCCTGATGATCGCATCGGGGCGCCGGCAGCCTTACGATCTTCATCCCGAGCGTTCCCCCTTCATCCAGGCCTTGGCTCAAACTTCCTTCTTCAGAATCGTGCGAACGATCTGAGATACCCTGTTATTGCGCTTTTCTTGATTCAAGACGATTCTTCCCCAGCGATATGAATCGTTTTCCCTGAGCCAGCGCAGCCATTCCGACAGAGCTTTAGAGCCCTTACTGCGATTGCATGCGGCACATGCGACGACGGTCGTCACACCGCCCTTGCTCTTAGCACGGACATGATCGTTTTCGAGGTTTATCGAGCTGCCGCAGTAATAACACCCTCCCGGCATGATCTTCACCTCTCTCCTGTCATTTCGAGGCCGAGATCGGCTGCATACTCGAACGAGATGAGCTGACCGTCGGTGGTTTTCTTCCAGGCATTTTCGTCATGCGACTTCCTGCTGAGTTTCTCCGCGCTCAGATCTTCGAGCTGGTGAGCGACAGCGCCTATGACCTGCATCTCGGACGGGGAGAAAACACCGAGATCAGGTGCAACCTGCGACTTGAGGAGCTCGATCATCTCCCCCTCTCGCCCGGAACTCTTGATCTCCTCGACTCCTAGCGCCTTCCGGCCTTCGATCAGCATGGCGAGAATGTGCTGATACTCGTCAAGGCAGGGGCCGAAGGGCAGGTGGGCGTACCTGGCCCCGGTGATCGATACGCCGAACTCCTTGAAATGAAGGAAATCCGCGTAGAACAGGAGCTTGTTCAGCTTCGTCCGCGAGATTCCGTTCCTGCAGAAGTAGAGAACAGCCGCAACCAGCTTGTCCGCGTCGGGCCGGATGAAACCCGTGAACTCGCTCGGTGACGAACTGCCCAGCAGCGCTTCGAGCGAGGCCTGCGCGGAGACTCCCTCTTCCCGGAAACGGGCGAGGAGCTCCCTCTGCCGGGTTTCAGGGATGGACGAACTCCCCAGCAAATTCCTGAAGCCACCGGGATCCATCGCAGTGTGTAGGAGGTTGTCGTGCGAGGACTCCTGGAGGGCGCCGTTCTCGTACCTGCTGATGGTGATCCGGCTGCACCCCAGAAGCATCGCAAGCTCGTCCTGCGTCATGTCCATTCTCAGGCGAAACGCACGAATCTCCTCGGGCATTACCATCCCGTGCCGCTTCCTGTACTCTCTGTAGACAGCATCGGCAATGTCCCAGGGCTTCATCTCCGTCGTGTACTTCTGACCACAGCTCGGACAGGCGAACCCGGGAATCTCGACCCTGATCTCCTCTCCGCGCACAGTAAGGCAGCCATTCACGGTTCCGGGGCCATCGAGAGCTATTTCTTCACCGCATGCCATGCAGGGCATCTTCTCCATTTCGCTCATCCCTTCAAAGGGAACAGCATCTCCCGCTCTGGTAGGTGAAACGAAACGCATCGAGCGAACCCGATCCCGTTCCTGTAATCGATCTTGATCTTGATGTAGACCAGTGATTCGGCGACCGTCTTCCCGAAGATGTAGCACTTCGCTTCGCCTTCGGCTCTCTCGGGTGAGATGTCGCTGAAGTCGTCGATTGAAAGAGAGAGAATCTCCTCGAAACGCTGACTCTCCGTGATGCCAAGCTTGAGCAGAGTCTCCATGTTCTTCGCACTTTCGTCAACGCGGATCAACCCCTTGCCGGTGGCGATCTTCCTGAACTCGCCCAGGAAGGCTGCTACTTCCCTGCGGATATTCCCGAAACCTTCTGCCGCAACCATCGTTTCTCCATGGACGGCCTCCTTTGCCGGGCGCATACTGCTTCATGTCAAGCCTATTTTGTAGTAAATGCTACACCATGTCAAGGCAGCTATCACCTGCGGCATGAGTCACCGGGCCCTCAATTCAGGCAGCCGGCGATTCGGTTGTGTCGAGTATTTCCGATGAGTGTCGGCAGATCAGGTGGACAGCACCGGCACCACGATCCCCGGCACGGGGCAGTGGATGTAGCAGGCGATGACGGGCTTGCCGGTGGAGGCCTCCAGCATCCGGCGGTAGGCCCCGAGCTGGCCGGCGTAGCCGATCGCTTCCTCGACGGCCTGGGTGCGTGATCCGGGGAACGTCTTGTGGTCGATCAGGACGATGCGGTCGCCAAGATCGAGCACCATGTCCGCGGTTCCGGTGATGATCGAGCCGTTCTCGTCCTGCATCGTGAGCGGCACTTCCGAGGACCGGACGGCTCCGGGCCAGTTCGAGCCGATCCATCTGTGTAGCCGGGACGACATCTCGATCAGACTGTCGACGGTCAGGCTGGACGACACGCCCCATCCTTCGAGGAGCCGGCGCGCGATCTCCCTTCGAAGCTCGATTGGATAGCCCTCCCTGTCGGCCGCGAAGAAACCGTGCACCGCGTTTCCCAGATCCGCCCACTCGGAACTGCCGGATATCCCCGTCGGTTCTCCCAGGACTGCGGGCTCTCCCGCGGTTCCCAGGATTTCGAGCGAAGACGGATGGATCACGGCCGGCGGGTACTCCCTCGGCGTGCCCTCGGGCAGCATCATCCCGGGCGCGCTCGGAGGCGCCGGTGATTCCGCCGGAGCCGCCATCCTCTGCTTCACCCGGACCGGGATCCCCGCCCATGTCACCTCGTCGGATTCCGGCTCGGTGACGCCTTCCGCCCCGCCGGTCTTCAGTAGCGAGACCATCCCGGCGGCAAGCGCCTTCTTTCTACCGGCCAGGACCAGCCTGTCCCGCGCCCTGGTCCATCCCACGTAGAGCAGCCTGAGATGCTCACGGCGCTCCCGTTCCACCGCCGACACGTTCTCCGCGCACGCCGCAAGCCTCTCGTTGAACGGGATGCCGCTGCTCGTATCGCCGTAGGGATAGGGCCAGTAGCGTATCCATCTGCCGGCGAGGGGATCGTCCAGATTGATGCCGGTTCCGTCTGTCAGCGCGTGGACCCCCAGGGCGGGGTTGTCGCGCGGCTTCTTGTCCAGCTCGAACAGAACCGTCACGGGCCACTCCAGCCCCTTTGCCCTGTGCCAGGTGCTCACAGTCACGGCATCCTGTCCGGAGGCCTCGCCCTGATCGTCGCCCTGCGCCTCCACCAGGGCCATGAGATGCTGGTAGAACCCGACGACCGTTGCCGCCGCACCTTCCTCGAGCCTCCCGGCCTGATGGAGAACTGCATGCGACCTCAGCTTCTCGAGATTCGCGAGCCTGGCCGGCGTGTTCCCCCACCTGTGGCAGATCTCGACCAGCCGGGCTGACTCGATCACCGCATCGAGGGCCTCGACGGGAGAGGCTCCGGGACGGGCCGCACGAGCCTGCAGGATCGCCGCGACGGCAGGGTTGTCTTCGAAAGGTCTGTCTCCCGCCTTCTCCACCACGCGGGTCAGCCAGGCGTCGCCATTGTCCGGGTATTCCGTCAGATAGGCGATTTCTGCTTGGGCAAGCGAATCTCCGGGATCGGCCCATAGCCTCAGGCCCGCCGTCGCCAGCCGTCCCTCGAGCGTGGCCAGTAGAGCGGGACGCGGCATGCAAACGCGGATTCCGCTGGATTCAAGTGCCTTTGTGACCGAGGTGCATGTGGCGTTCGTCCAGCACAGGATCGCGACGTCGCCGGGCCGGAGCCGCCTCACGGCGCCGTCGCCGGGGTCGCGGATGGAAACCTCTTCGTCCGCCAGCAGGTTGGAGAGCGCCTCCGAAAGGGCCGGGGCATCGTCCCTCTTGTTCCTGGAGTCGAGCACCCAGCGCTCGACGATCTCTCCCAGGCCCTCCGCAGGCTCCTCGACGGCAGGATCGAGGCAGACACGCTTACGCGGGATGCCGACTTCGGCGAACGGAGGGGCGAAAAGCTCCGAAGTCAGCTTCACGAGGCCGGGGCGGCTGCGCCAGCTTCTGGGCAGGGATTCCGGCTCGGAATCAGCGCTCACCTTCTCGATCACGGCATCGATCAGGGAGGGGTCGGTGCCCCGGAAACCGAAGATGGACTGCTTCTGGTCGCCCACCCAGACGCTGCGCCTGGCGATGGACGCGAGCCTGAGGAAGATGGCGAGCTGGATGGGGCTGGTGTCCTGGAACTCGTCCACGAGCACGAGGTCGATCTCGTGCGACAGCCTCTCCCTCACATCCGGGCGGTCCAGCAGTTCGAGGGCGTACATCTCCTGGTCGGGGAAGTCGATCACGCCGTGGGTCTGCTTGTAGGTCTGGTACTCCCTCATCGAGCGCCCGGCCAGCTCGAACACGAGGTCGATGGCAGCGGTCACGTCGGAACGGAGGCCGGGATGCCTGTCGTGCGCCGACGCGGCCTCACTGACCACGGCGAAGGCGTCTCGCGACCTTACGCCTGTATTCGCCGAAGCCAGCCTTGCCCATTCCTTCCAGGCTACCGGCCCCTCCCGCAGCTTNNAAGCTCTCGCCCGCCTCGATCAGCTTCCGTTCCAGGCCGGTTCCATCGCTCTCGGGCCTGCCAAGAAGAGCGAGGCAGCCCTTACGGCTGCGCTCGGCGAAACCCGGCAGAGCCTCGGCCGGGATGCCGTTCGATCGCGCATGGGCGACTATCTCGCCGACCACCTCGCGCCATTCCCACTTCTGGAATGCCTGGTCCAGCCTGCCGGCAAGCTCGATCTCGTCGTCCGTCAGGACGGACGAGATCACCTCCCTCATCGTCCGGTCCGCCGCCTCCTCGTCCAGAACCGACATCCCCGGAGGCAGCCCCAGCTCGAAGGCGTACTCGTCCACCAACCGCTCGCAGACCGCGTTCACCGTCCCGAATCGCGCTGCTCCCAGCCTCTCGGCCTCCGCACACAGCCCAGACTTCAGCAGCCTCCCTCGTACCCGCTGCTTCAGCTCGGATGCGGCCTTCACGGTGAATGTGGTGGCCAGGATGGCTTCCGGGCGGGCATCGCCGCTGCTCACGGCATCGTACAGCTCCTCGGCGAGGCGGTATGTCTTCCCGCTTCCGGCGCTGGCGGTGATTATCCTGATGGGGTTCATCCCTCCACCGTCCCGCCGCTGATCCAGCCGAGCGCGAACCGCTCTGGATTCGGGGCGATCACGAGGCGTCCCTCCTCCAGACGGCTGCTCTTCGGAAGCTCCTCCCCCGCAGCGAGGGCGCAGGTATCCTCGACCAGGCCTTCGCCGAACTGCTCCAGGCGCTCATGGATGGCCGTACTCGCCGCCTCCCAGATCTCGCCGGGCTCGGGGCCGTCGATCTTCATCCCGTCCAGCCCGGAGGGGCCGCGGATCAGAAGGCTTTGCTTCTCTGTGATGTAGTAGCCGATCGACACCCGTCGCCGGAGCAGGGCGGCATAGACAGCAAGCTGCAGGGCGCCGCCGCTCTCGAGTTCCCTGCGACGGTCGACCATCCTGCCCCACTTCATGTCCAGCACGATGTCGGGGTCGCCCAGGACGAGGTCGGGCCTGCCCGAGAGCGCGATCCCGTCGATACCGCCCTCCAGCGGTGACTCCACCGCCTTGACCGTCGCGCCGTTCTCCGAGAGGTGTCTGAACAGGTCCCGCGCCACGCTGACGACGGTGTGCCGCAGCCTGGCCCTCTCCCGCTCCTGGCCCGGCATGAAGAAGCCCGCCGCCAGCCGGGGGCCCAGCTCGTCGAATCTCCGGCCTGCGGTCACGAAGGCCTGCTCGGGATCGTGAACGGCCTTCCCGACGCATTCCGCAAGCAGGTCGCCCACGATCCTGTGTGCCAGGCTGCCCATCACCAGCGCGCCGGCGGGAAGCGGATCGAACCGACCCGCGCGGAGGCGGCCGGGATACTCCAGAACCCAGTAGAGGGGGTTGCCCAGCAGCTTTTCGAGCGCGCTGGGCGAGAACGGACGAGCGTAGCCGATACTGACGGGCGGGATGACGCGCCATTCCTTCTTCGGCGAAGGAACGGGCAGGGCCGGGACGGTTCGATTCGCGCAGACGCCCGGGGGCATCTCGCCGATAAGTTTCGCCGACTGATCCTTCTCGAGGCCGGACACGACCTCGTCCCAGAGGGGATGGGGGGCCTCAGGCTCGCCGTCGGCCCCGAAGCGCGGGCAGACCAGCAGCACGGCGTCGGAAGCCATCTGCAGCGGACGGCGCCACGCGCGGCTGTTCCTCGCCGCCAGCTCCGCCGGCTCGGGGAACTCGCAGCCCAGGGCCTCCAGCGACGCCTTCTCGTCGGGCGACAGGAAGGGCTGATCCACCGAAGGGGCGCTGCGCTCGGTGAAGTTCCACCACACCACCCTGCGGACGGGGCGGAGCAAGGCCCCGGGATCGTCGACCGACACGAGCCCCGCCTGCGCCGCATGGGCCGGCGGCAGGCCTACCAGCGAGGTGGCGGCAACGATCAGCTTCTGGACAAGGGGCTTCGGAAGGCTATCGAGGCCGGATTCGCGGCAGAGCCTGCGGAATGAGGCAAGCTGGTGCAGCAGGCAGTCCCAGCGCCAGGCCTGCTCCCCTGCATTCCGCGCCATGCCCTTCGCCCAGGTTTCAATCGCATTCACACGCCTGTCCAGCGCACCGGCCGGGAACCCGTCGCCGTCGGCGCAGGTCGAGAACAGCACCGACAGGCGCTCCCGGACGCGCCTCCTCCTGTCCTCGTCGGGGATGGCCTCGATGCCGGAAACGAGCCTGCCGTTCCAGTCATCGCTCCCTGTCGCAGGCCACTGCCTCAGGGCTTCGATCAGCCTGTTCGCAATGCCGTGCGGAACGGGCGACTCGGGAAGCGACAGGAGTTCGAGGGCGACCTGCGGATCCTGCGGCGCCCGGCCGAGAGCGACTACAAGAGGCAGGATCTGGAGCAGCGTCTCGCCGCCCGTAGCCCTGGCCGCCCCGATCGTGGGCAGCCCGTGCCTGTGCAGGGCGCTGTCCAGAATCTCGTCGCCGCCAACGACCACGGTGCCGGACAGGTCATCGAGCCCGGCCAGCCATGCCGCCACGAGATCGGCGGCCGTCAGCGGACCCTGCGGGCGGATCATGCGAAGCTCGCCGGAGCCCAAGGGCGAGTAGCCCGGAGCCAGGCAGCCCGCAAGATCGCCGCTGCCCGTCACCGTCTCGATCGGGGTTTCTGTTATGACTGTGCCCCCGGCTTCGAGGACTTCGAGCAGGCGCCGGAACAGCACGGGCAGCTCGCCCCTGCTGATGCCCATAAGCTCGATCGACTCGAGATCGACCACCTGAACCTTCAGCGCCTCGATCACGCGCGCGACCCGCCCGGCGATACCCGGAGGGGAACCTTCCACAAGCTGCGAGAGCTGTCCCAGCCGTGGCGACACCGCCTGCCCCTGCCAACCGGCCAGCCGAAGCTCCTCGTTCCAGCGGAGGAGTCGCTGCGCCGTGGCGAGCGGATTCTTCTCCGCCGACTCGCCCCAGAAAGCGCCGGGGATGCCGAGCCTGCCGAGAAGCCGTATCGCCCGCAGAACCTCGGGCTGCTCGGGGAGGGAGAAGCCGAGGTGGGTTTCGAGCGTACAAAGCAATGAAACCGGATCGCTATGAAGCATGGCGGCTTCAGGAGGCCTGTCTATCAAGACAAGCCGCAGCATGCTCCTGGAGAATCGATTGACGAGTTGGACCTTCACTTTGATTAAAGGCATTCCCCCACAACAATATAGATTGGGTGTTCGACTGATGCCTTCGCAATCACAAATTGTCCTCCAAAATAAAGCTCTTTGCCGAAATGAGTCATCACATACTATTAATTTTCATTTTCATCTCATCCACCAGTTGCGATAATTGACGACGCCGGATATCAGGATCTTCTTCCTGAATGAACTCGATTCCACGGAAGTCATCACCGCGCTTCCTGTTCTGTGGGGGTTCCAGCCCTTCGATCAGCAATGCCTCCATTGTGACTATCAATATATTATGCTCATAAATTGGCTGCCGATATGCTTGCGTATTTTCATCGGAAAGATTCCCATCATCGCGTACCGGGTAGACGCCGAACCAGGAGAATCTGTCCCAACGGCCTTCCAGACGATCGTGGGTATGGTCTTTAAGGCGTGACACAAGCGTTTGTTCGGTTGCTCGTCCGACATAGACAACATATCTTCTATCGTGTAGAAGATAAACGCCTTTTTGATTAGCAAAGTCAACAACAGTGCTCTTCGGATTTTGACGACCGAGCAGCTTGGGAGTGGCAGATGCCCATAGAACCTTGTCACGCGCCCAATACATTCCGAACGCGTTGATGAAAACTGTTTCTTCCTGCTGTATAAAGTCAGTTTCCTCGGCGCCAATCTGCTCTATCGGAGTGCTTCCATCGGTATCGCTGAAGTGGCCCCGGTTTTGTAGACAGCTCGAGGGGCGTTTTGTGTTAAACTCAGGCGGCTT